>JBBRJU010000363.1:0-3697 GCA_038218895.1 Burkholderiales bacterium | reverse complement strand
TGTTCACCAGCACGTCGCAGCGGCCCCACTTCGCATCGACCGCAGCGGCCAGCGCGCGGCAGTCGGCGTCTTCGGCCACGTTGGCCTTCACCACCAGCGCTTCCACACCAAACGCAGCGCCCAGCGCCCGGCATTCTGCGGCCACGGCCTCGGCCGGCGCCGGGTCGCGCGAAAAGTTCACCACCACGTTCCAGCCGCGTTCGGCATACAGCCGCACGACGGCCGCACCGATGCCGGCCGAAGAGCCGGTGACCACACACACCTTGCGTTCCATGCCTGTCTCCTGGGTTGATGGGATGTTGCGGGTGCTGGCGCTCACCACCAGGGGTAGAAGCTGCCCAGCCCGTCAGATGCGCGGCCGCTGTAGGCTGGTGCGCGCTTCTGATTGAAGCTGGCCACGCCTTCCTTGCCGTCGTTGCGGCTGGTGTGCAGCATGGCCAGCGATTCGATGGCGTGCGCGGCGCGCGGGTGCGGCAGCCCCGGGTTGCGCAGCAGCATCTGGCGCATCAGCGCGATGGACACGGCACTGCGCCCGTCGATCCAGTGGTGGGCCAGCTTGTGCGCCTCTGCCAGCAGCTGGTCCGCCGGCAGCACCGCCTTCACCAGCCGGCCTGCCAGGGCCTGCTCCGGCGTCAGGATGTCGGCGGAGTAGATCCAGTCCATGGCCTGCTGCTGGCCCACGATGCGCGGCAGAAACCAGGTGCTGCAGGCCTCGGGCACGATGCCGATGCGGCCGAACACGAAGCCGATGCGGGCCTTGTCACTGGCCAGGCGCACATCCATCGGCAAGGTCATGGTGGCGCCGATGCCCACCGCAGCGCCGTTGATCGCGGCGATCACCGGCTTCTTGCAGTCATACACCGCCAGCGACACGCGCCCGCCGGTGTCGCGCACGCCCTGCACGATGGCGGGGTCGTCCCACAGGGTGTTCAGCTGGTCGAGGCTGGGGTCCAGCGCCTCGTCCAGGCCGAACACATTGCCGTCGACCGACAAGTCCATGCCGGCACAGAAGGCCTTGCCGGCGCCGGTGACCACGATGGCACCGACCGCGTCGTCGGCACTGGCGCGGTTGTAGGCGTCGATCAGCTCATCAGCCATGGTGGTGGTGAAGGCATTGAGCTGGGCCGGGCGGTTGAGCGTGAGTGTCAACACGCGGTCGTCGATCTGCCAGACAAGGGTGCGGTAGGCCATGGGTGGAGTGCGGTGAGGGGGTGGCTGATTTGGTGGCTGAACGGGCGGCTGAACGGACCGGACCATGAGGATAGGCGCCGCCCGGCCGAGCAGGCCGTCACCTCAGGGACCGGGCCAGGTTCAGCGCCCTCATCACAGGCTCACACGCTCAACCCACCGCGCCGCGCACCAGCCGCAGCACCGCGTCGGCAAACACCGCTGGCGCCTCCTGCGGCATGTTGTGGCCCACGCCGGGCACCACCGTGTGCAGCCGCGGGCCGCTGAAGTGGTGCGCCTGCTGGGCCGCGCCGGCGGGCGGGCGCACGCCGTCGTCGGCGCCGTCAAACGTCAGGGTCGGCACGGCGATGACCGGCTGCGCCGCCAGGCGGGCTTCGATGCCGGCCAGCGCCGGATCACCCGCCACCAGGCCGAAACGGTGGCGGTAGCTGTGGATCACCACGTCGACGAAGTCAGGGTTGTCGAAGGCGGTGGCGCTGCGCGCAAATGTGGCGTCGTCGAAGCCCCAGGTGGGCGACCAGGTGCGCCACAGCAGCCGGCACACGGCGCGCCGGTCCTGCGCCAGGCCGGCGTGGCCACGCGCGCTGTGGAAGTAGTACTGGTACCAGAGGCTGCGCTCGTTCTCCGGGGTGTCGGGCGCCATCGCCCGCGCAATGTTCTGGATGTTGTAGCTGTTGAAGCTGAGCAGCCCGGCACAGCGCGCGGGCCACAGCGCCGCCACCACGCAGGCGGCACGGCCGCCCCAGTCATAGCCGGCCAGCACCGCACGCGGCATGGCCAGCGCGTCCATCAACGCCAGCAGGTCGGCACCCAGTGCGGCCTGCTCGCCCGAGCGTGGGGTGTGTGCATGCAAAAAACGCGTGGGGCCGAAGCCGCGCAGATACGGCAGCACCACCCGGCAGCCCTGCGCCACCAGCAGCGGCAGCACCTCGGCATAGGCGTGGATGTCGTAGGGGAAGCCGTGCATCAGCAGCACCGGCGGGCCGTCGGCCGGGCCGGCGTCGATACAGGCCACATCCAGGCTGCCGGCCCGGATGTGCTGCAGCGGCAGCAGCTCGAGCCCGGCCATGGCTCAGGCAGCGGCTGGCGCCAGCACCTGCAGCAGCCAGGCGTTCAAGTCGGCAATCTCGTCGGCACAGACCGAATGCTCCATCGGGTAGGTGTGCCATTGCAGCGGCTGGCCCAGGGCCAGCAGCGCGTCACGCGTGGCCTCGCCACGCTGCAGCGTGACCATCGGGTCGAAGCGGCCATGCGCCAGGAACACCGGCGTGGCGCGGTTGGCGGCACTGCGCTCGGCCGCCGTGGTGGCCGCCAGCGGCAGGTAGCCCGACAGGCCCACCAGCCCGGCCAGGCGCTGCGGTGCGCGCAGGCCGGCCAGCAGGGTCATCGCACAGCCTTGCGAAAAGCCCATCAGCACGGTGCGCTCGGGCGCAATGCCACGCGCGGCTTCGTGGTCGAGCAGGGCCTGCACCTGGGTGATGCTGGCACGCAGACCGGGCTCGTCTTCACGCCGGGCCAGGTCGGCGCCCAGGATGTCGTACCAGGCCCGCATCGGCATGCCGCCGTTCAGCGTGACAGGCCGTACCGGCGCATGCGGGAAGACGAACCGCACGGCGCCCACGGCCGACAGGTCCAGTTCTCGGGCGATCGGCACAAAGTCGTCGCCGTCGGCGCCCAGGCCGTGCAGCACCACGATGCTGGCCCTGGGCTGGGGGCCGGTCTGCAGTTCAAGGGTTTCGAGTGTCATGCAGCCAGCATAGCCGCTGCCGGCCGGTTCGCGCCGGGCGCTGTCGGCCGCAGCGGAGCAGTTGCAGCCAGCGGGTCTTGGTCAGTTCTCCAGCAAAGCCAGCTCCAGCGCAAAGCAGCTCGGTGCATGCAAGTGCGGCGCAGCGGGGTGGGGGGGGCCGCTGGGTCCGCCTCTGGCGGCCTCGCGTTCCGCCGGCTGCGCCGCAGCGCCGCCCAGCCAGCGCGCCAGCGGCTCGCCGCTCAGCACCTCGTGGTCCAGCAGGCTCGCGGCCAGGCCGTCGAGCTGGGTGCGGTGCTGGCCCAGCAGCCGGCGGCAGCGGGCTTGCGCGTCTTCGAGCAGTGCACGTGCCTCGTCGAGCACGGCGGCCTGCACGTCGGGGCCGAGCAGTTCCTTGGGCACGCCGGCCACGCTCAGCAAGCCGAAGCGGTCGGAGAAGCCGAGCGAGCCGACCATGTTCACGGCCAGCTCAGAGGCCCGTTTGAGGTCGTCGGACGCGCCGCTGGAGACGCTGTCCAGCACCATCAGCTCGGCCTCGCGGCCGCCCAGCAGCATGGCCAGGCGGGCGCTCAGCTCGCCCTTCTGGTACAGCGGCTCCTCGCTCTCGCGGTGGATGTGGGTGACGCCCAGCGCCTGCCCGCGCGGCTCGATGCTGATCCGCTCGACCACGCCCACGTGCAGCAGGTGCGCAACCAGCGCATGCCCGGCCTCGTGGTAGGCCAGGCGCCGGCGCGTGGCCTCGCTGAGCAGGGCCTTGATGGGCGA
>JBBRJU010000362.1:0-3698 GCA_038218895.1 Burkholderiales bacterium | reverse complement strand
GGCATCGATCAGGTTCATCGCGCCCAGCACATTGGTCTTCACGCATTCGAAGGGGTTGTACTCGGCGGTGGGCACGATCTTGGTGGCCGCAGCGTGCACCACATGGTCGACCCCATCGAGCGCGCGGTACAGGCGATCGCGATCGCGCACGTCGCCGATGAAGAAGCGCACCCGCTTGTCGCCCTGGAACTTCTTGGCCATCTCCCATTGCTTCATCTCGTCGCGGGAGTAGATGATCAGCTTCTTCGGGTTGAAGCGTGCCAGGGTCATCGGCACGAAGGTGTGGCCGAACGAGCCGGTACCGCCGGTGATCAGGATGGTCTTGTTCTGCAGCATGGGGCGCTCGCTAGTCTTCCTCGATATGGCGGGGCGGGAAGGTGTCCCAGCCCAGGCAACCGGGGCATTGCCAGAAGTGGCGTTGGGCCTCGAACCCGCAGGCCGCGCAGCGGTAGCGCTGGCCGGCGCGGGCGGCGCGGGCCACGGTATCGCGCACGCTCTGGCGGGCGCTGTCGGGCCAGTCGGCACGCGGGGTGTCCAGCAATTCCAGCGCGGCGGACAGGCTGGGCTGCTCACGCAGCAAGTCCACCATGCAGGGCGACGCGCCGGGGCGGGTACCGTCCAGCGTCGCCAGGGCACGCAGCAGGTCGATGCCCGGGGCCTGGCGGAACAGCACGGCCAGCGCTTGGCGTGCGGCATCGGCCTGGCCGGCAGCCTGCGCGCAGTCGGCATATTCGCCGGCCAGGCGGCCAAAGGCCTCGGGGTTGCGCTGGCGCAGGCCGTCCCACACCACCAGGGCGGCCGCATGCGCGCCCGCCTTGGCCAGGCGCTGGGCGCGCTGCACGGCGGGCCGGGCCGACTGCGGCGCCAGCGTCTGGGCCTTGTCGAGCAAGGCCGTGGCGGTGGCAGCGTCACCCTTGGCATCGGCCTCCAGCGCCAGTTCGCACTGGTAGTGCGCCAGCCGGGTGCTGAAGGAGCCGGTGCCGCTCTTCTCCAGCTGGGTGGCCACATCGGCTGCGGTGTGCCAGTCACGAGAGCGTTCAGCCAGCGACAGCAGGGCCAGCCGGGCCTCGGTCTCGAAGGGCGTGCCGGCCAGCGCGCGGAAGGCATCCTCGGCGCGGTCGAACAGACCGGCTTTCATGAAGTCTTGCGCCAGCGCATGCTGGGCGCGCTCGCGGTCGCCCGGGCTCAAGTCGGCCCGCTGCAGCAGGTGCTGGTGCACCCGCACCGCGCGTTCGAATTCACCGCGGCGGCGGAACAGGTTGCCCAGCGCAAAGTGCAGTTCGCTGGTGTCCGGGTCATGCTGCACGGCCTCGATGAAGGCGTCGATGGCCTTGTCGGTCTGCTCGTTGAGCAGCAGGTTGAGGCCCTTGAAATAGGCCTTGGGTGCCTGCCGGTCACTGCGCCGCCATTGCCGCAGGTCGAAGCGCGAGGCCGCCCAGCCCAGCAGGAAGGCGCCTGGCAGCGCCACCAGCAGGCCCAGCAGCAGCCCAGGTGCATCGAACTCCATGGCTAGAGGCCTTCGCGCGGCGGGTGTTCGGGGCTGAATTCACTGGGCGCCTGGGGCGCCGTATCGGCGGCGCGCTGCGGCGGCGGTGGCGCTGGTGCATGGCGGCGCGCCACCCGGCGGTGGCGCCACCAGGCCGGCACCATGGCCAGCACGCCGATGGCAGCCCCACCGGCAAAGGCGGCCAGCACCACGATCACCATCGGCGCCGTCCAATGGGCGCCGAAGAACCAGTGCACCACCACGGGCTGCTCGTTGTTCAGCGCAAAGGCGAACAGGGTGAAGAAGATGAAGAGCCGGAAGGCCCAGTGAAAGACACGCATGGCGCCTGCATTCTAAGGAGCGCGGCCGGGCCTGCTGCCAGTGCGGTGTGCCCATGAAAAAGGGCCCCGAAGGGCCCTGGAGGCGCAGGCAGATGGCTGGGTTGGTTCAGGTGGCTGGCGGCTCGTCATGCACCGGCAGGCGTTCATCCACTGATTCACGCAGTGCCTTGCCGGGCTTGAAGTGCGGCACCAGCTTTTCAGGGATGGTGACCTTCTCGCCGCTGCGGGGGTTGCGCCCCAGCCGTGGCGGGCGGCGGTTGATCGAGAAACTGCCAAAACCGCGGATCTCGATGCGGTGGCCGCGCCCCAGCGCGTCGCTCATCGCATCGAGGATGGTCTTGACCGCGAACTCGGTGTCGCGCTGCGTCAGCTGGGTGAAGCGTTCGGCCAGCTTGTTCACCAAATCACTGCGGGTCATGGAGATGGTTGCACTGCAAGGCAAGGTGAAAGGCGTCCCGACAGAGCCCCGCTGCCGTCAGGCAGCGGGGTCGTCCGCTCACTCTCGGTTGCTGTCCAGTTTGGCGCGCAGCAGGGCACCCAGGCTGGTGGTGCCGGCGTTTTCACGCTCGCTGGTCTGGGCCAGCCGCTGCATCTGCTCCTGCTGGTCGGCGTTGTCCTTGGCCTTGATCGACAGCTGGATCGAGCGGGCCTTGCGGTCCACGTTGATGATCATCACGCTGACGTCGTCGCCTTCCTTCAGCACGTTGCGCGCGTCTTCGACGCGGTCACGGCTGAGTTCGCTGGCACGCAGGTAGCCGGTGACATCGTCGTTCAGCTGGATCTCGGCGCCACGCGGGTCGACGGTCTTGACCTTGCCGTTGACCAGCGCACCGCGGTCGTTGACCGAGGTGTAGTTGGCAAACGGGTCGCCATCGAGCTGCTTGATGCCCAGGCTGATGCGCTCGCGCTCCACGTCGATGGCGAGCACGATGGCTTCGACTTCCTGGCCCTTCTTGAAGTTGCGCACGGCGGCTTCGCCGGTTTCGTGCCAGGACAGGTCAGACAGGTGCACCAGGCCGTCGATGCCCTGGGCCAGGCCCACGAACACGCCGAAGTCGGTGATCGACTTGATCGGGCCACGCACCTTGTCGCCACGGTGCACATTGCCCGAGAACTCTTCCCAGGGGTTGGCCTTGCACTGTTTCATGCCCAGGCTGATGCGGCGCTTGTCCTCGTCGATCTCGAGCACCATGACCTCGACCTCGTCGCCCAGGGTCACGATCTTGGCCGGTGCCACGTTCTTGTTGGTCCAGTCCATCTCGGACACGTGCACCAGGCCTTCGATGCCGGGTTCGATCTCGACAAATGCGCCGTAGTCGGCGATGTTGGTGACCTTGCCGAACAGCCGGGTATTGCTCGGGTAGCGGCGCGACACGCCGTGCCACGGGTCGTCACCCAGTTGCTTGATGCTCAGCGAGACGCGGTTTTTCTCGGCGTCGAACTTCAGCACCTTGGCCGACAGTTCCTGGCCGACCTGCACCACTTCGCTGGGGTGGCGCACACGGCGCCAGGCCATGTCGGTGATGTGCAGCAGGCCGTCGATGCCGCCGAGGTCGACAAACGCACCGTATTCGGTGATGTTCTTGACCACGCCGTGCACGATGGCGCCTTCGGTCAGGGTTTCGAGCAGCTTGGCGCGCTCTTCGCCCATGGAAGCCTCGACCACCGCGCGGCGGCTCAGCACCACGTTGTTGCGCTTGCGGTCGAGCTTGATCACCTTGAATTCGAGCGTCTTGCCTTCGTACGGGCTCAGGTCCTTGACCGGGCGGGTGTCGATCAGCGAGCCCGGCAGGAAGGCGCGGATGCCGTTGACGAGGACGGTCAGGCCGCCCTTGACCTTGCCCGACACGGTGCCGGTGACAAAGTCGCCG
>JBBRJU010000361.1:0-3704 GCA_038218895.1 Burkholderiales bacterium | reverse complement strand
CATTGCTTCGTTGCCTGGTCGAGGACGAGGTAACTGACGGTCCAGGTGGCGGGGTCGAAGAAGCCTTCGACCAGCAGCGCAGCGCGGGTGGGCATGGCCGGTCTCCTGGCGTCTTGGCTCAGCGCCGCATCGGACAGGTGTTGATGCCCAGCGCGGTGTAGAGCGGGCAGAACCCGACCGCGCCTGTCAGCAGCGGCACAACGCCGATGTAACCCCACAAACCCACCGTGCCAGTGGCGGCCAGGCCGATGAGTGCCAAGCCAGCAGCCACGCGCAGCGCGCGGTCCAGCGTGCCTTCGTTCGTCTTCATGTTCGGTCTCCTAGGGGTGTTGAACAGGCGTGGCAGCAGCCACAGTGGTTTCTGTATCAAGACCCGTGCCAGGCCATGCCGAACCATTGGCCGCAGTCCAAGGGCTTGATTTCAAACGCGTTCGACCGCATGCCGGCGGGCGGCGAATGCCAGCAACGGCGGCTGCGCCGGATTGGCAGCGCATGCTGGCAGCGGGGCAGGGCGCATTGGCAGTGTTGGCAGCATTGGCAGCATTGGCAGTGTGGCGCGCACAATGCGCCAACGTTCCAGCACCATGCCCACCGACACCCCCAAGCACACCCCCAAGCACAACGCCACCGACCCGGATGCATTGCGCACTGCACCGCAAGTGCAGGCGCTCATCTCGTACCTGGAACATGAGTCGGAGCCGATGATCGTGCTCGACCCGGACTACAACATCCTGGCGGCCAACACGGCCTACCAGCGCCAGTTCGGCACGGTGGACAAGTCCTGCATCGGCCACAAGTGCTTTCGCATCTCCCACCACTACGACGTGCCCTGTGACCAGGCCGGCGAGCACTGCCCGATGAAAAGGGCCTTCGAGCTGAAGGGCCCTGACCGGGTGCTGCACATCCACCACACGCCGCGGGGCCCCGAGCATGTCGATGTGGAGTTGCGGCCCATCCTGGATGCCGGGCGCAGCGTGGTGGCCTATGTCGAGCGCTTGGCCACCGTGCGCAGCGCCTCGGCCGGGCCCAGTGCCGACGGCCTGGTGGGCCGCGCGCCGGCCTTCAATGCGGCGCTGGCGGCGGTGCAGCGGGTGGCGCCGTCGATGCTGCCGGTGCTGCTGCTGGGTGAATCGGGCACCGGCAAGGAGCTGTTTGCACGCGCGGTGCACGAGGCCAGCCCGCGTGCGCACGGCCCGCTGGTGGTGGTGGACTGTTCCGGCCTGACCGAAACCCTGTTCGAGAGCGAGCTGTTCGGCTACGAAAAGGGCGCCTTCACCGGTGCCAACGCCCGCAAGCCGGGGTTGGTGGAAACCGCCAAGGGCGGCACGCTGTTCCTCGACGAGATGGGCGATGTGCCGCTGTCGATGCAGGTCAAGCTGCTGGGGTTGATCGAATCGGGCAGCTTCCGCCGGGTCGGCGCCATCGAGCCGCAGCAGGCCGACTTCCGACTGGTGGCGGCCACCCACAAGCCCTTGCAGCAGATGGTGGCCGACGGCCGTTTCCGCCAGGACCTGTACTACCGCAGCAGCGCCTTCCCGATCCACTTGCCGCCGCTGCGCGCGCGTGCGGCCGACATCCCGGTGCTGGTCGATTCTTTCCTGCAGCGCGGCGCCACCGGCAAGCACCGCCTGTCGGTCGAGCCCGCAGCCATGGCGCGGCTGCAGGCGCATGACTGGCCTGGCAACATCCGCGAGCTGCGCAATGTGCTCGACCGCGCCCGGTTGTTTGCCGACGACGGCATCGTGCGTGTCGAGCACCTGCCCGAATCCCTGAACCCCGACATGCTGTGGCCCAGCGGGTCGGTCGAGCCGGTGGCGCCAGTCGCGCCGATCGCACCGGTGGCACCGGTCGCGCCGAATGCACCGTTCGCGCCGAATGCACCGACTGCACCCACTGCACCGAACGCGCCGATTTCGCCGGTGGTGCCCGCCGCCGTGCGCCCGGCCCAGATCAGCGACGCTGCACTGCGGCACCTGGCCGAGACCACGCCCGGCACCCGCAAGGATCTGGCGCGCCTGGCCGGGCTGAGCGAGCGCACGCTCTACCGCCGGCTTCAGGCCATCGGCCTGGTCTGAGAGCCTGCGTGATCAAGACGCCGCCGGCGCGGCGCTGATCGGCACCGCATCGGGCGCGAGCAGCGTGCCGTCACGCAGGCCGCGCCAGGTGGCCAGTGTCAGCGCGGCCACCAGCAGCGATGTCAGCGCCAGCAGCGCCACGCCTGCCAGCCCCGGTGCCAGGCGCAGTGTCAGCGCGGTGAAGGCCGCCAGCGGGAAGGCCATGCTCCAGTGCACGATGCTGAAGGCCTGGCTGGTGATGCGGCGCAGCAGCGTGGCCACCCACAGGAGCAACACCAGCGCCATGCCCCACAGCGCCCAGGCCACCAGCACCGGCGCGCCCCATTGCAATAGCGACAGCCCCGCCACCGCAGGGGGCGCCACCAGGATGAAGCTGGCAGGCATCTGCCGCTCGGGCCACAGGCCCTGCTGGGCGATGCGCACCAGCAGCAGCACCAGCACCAGCGGCCACAGCAGCAGGCCGATGCCGAACTGCGCTGCAGACCATGTGGCCTGGCCCAGCGGCACGCCGGCCAGCGGCAGCAGCAGATGGCCGACGATGGCGATGCACAGCGCCGGTGTCAAGCCGGCCCAGGCCAGGCCGCCGGCCTGCGGGCCGCGCCACCAGCGCGCCATGATCCAGGCCGTGACCGCCAGCTGGGCCAGCGCACCGGCCCACCACAGCAGCAGCAGCCAGGGCCCCTGCACGCCGGCGGCCACCGCCGTGCTCGCCAGCAGGACCAGGGCGACCGGCCCCGCCGCCACGAACACATGCCGCACCGGGTGCTTCAGGTCGTCGCGCCAGGCCTGCGGGTGGCGTTGCAGCCGCCACAGGCTGGCCACTGCCAGCGCCAGGAATATCAGCAGCGCCAACACGCCGATGACCAGCGCCGCCGCGTTGGCGCCGTCGCCCAGCAGCGGCACGGCGGCATGCCAGGCCAGCGACAGCCCTGCCAGCCCCATCACGGTGGCAAACCAGCCGGGGGCCAGGTACTTCAGCGGGGATGGGATGGAGGCCATGGCGGGGTGCCGTTCGATCAGTGGCGCGCTCAGCGTGGCAGCACGAAGGTGGATTGTTTGCGCTGGGTGCCGGCGTTGTCACTGCCCTACGCCCCGCGCGCGCTCTGGAAGTTCAAGCGCCTGCGCGCCCGTTGGTGCGCCAGCAGGTGTGCCCGCAGCCGGTCTGCCCCCACCAATCTGCGGAGGCAACTGCAGTGTCACCGAACCCCAGGGCGCCTCGGAGTGCGCCACCATCAACGGCCGGGCGTGCACCAGTTCACCCCGGGCAACCCCTTGGTGGACCGTCTGCCGCGCTGCCAACCAGCACTGCCAAGGGCTGCTGTGGCAGTTTTCGGCAGTGTTTGGCAGTGGTTGACAGTGTTTGGCAGTGCGGAGCAGTGCGTTAGCGGTCTGCTGGCAACGTGCCGGGCCAGCCCGGCCCTGTCAGGCTGGCTGGCGTGGGCACGCCTGCACGCCCGGTGCAGCAGGCCACGCGCGGCCTGCCCGCGCGGGCCGATGCGGGCCGACGATTGCGTGGCACGAAACTTGAGGTGCATGGCCATGGGTCAGCTATTTGCCAGCCCCGTTGGCCGCAGAATTGCAATGCGACAAATACCAGCAATCTGCGCCGCATCCACTGTCCCTTCACGA
>JBBRJU010000360.1:0-3709 GCA_038218895.1 Burkholderiales bacterium | reverse complement strand
CTGGCGCTGCTGGCGGCGGTGGGCATGTGGCTGTTCATGTCGCGCATCTACCTGGGCTGGCAGATGCAGGTGGGCGGGCTGGCGCCGGCAGCGGCACGCTATGCCGGCTTTTCCAGCCGGCGCGCGCTGTGGACGGCGCTGCTCACCTCGGGTGGGCTGGCCGGTGTGGCCGGCGCGTTCGAAGTGACTGGGCCGATGGGCCAGCTCACGCCCTATGTGTCCAACAACTACGGCTTCACCGCCATCATCGTCGCGTTTGTCGGCCGGCTGCACCCGCTGGGTTGTGTCTTCGGCAGCCTGCTGCTGTCCACCTTCTTGATCGGTGGTGAGCTGGCCCAGAGCCGGGTGGGTCTGCCGTCGGCGCTGTCGGGCGTGTTCCAGGGCGTGCTGCTGTTCTCGCTGCTGGCTTGCGACACGCTGATCCACTACCGCCTGCGCTGGGCGGCCGCTGCGCCGCGCGCGGCCGGCACGGCGGCCTGAAGGCACTGCGATGAATGAAACCGCACTGCTGATCGCCGCCATGCTGGCCGCAGGCACACCGCTGGCCATTGCCGGTCTGGGCCTGCTGATCAACGAAAAGGCCGGGGTACTGAACCTGGGTGCCGAAGGCATGCTGTTGATGGGCGCCGTCGGCGGCTTTGCAGTGGCCTTCCATACCGGCAGCACCACCCTGGCGCTGCTGGGCGGGGCAGCCGCCGCAGCCCTGTTGGCGCTGGTGTTCGGCTGGCTGGTGATCTGGATCAACGCCAACCAGTACGCCACCGGCCTGGCCGTCAGCCTGTTCGGCGCTGGCTTCTCGGCCTTCGTGGGCGCGCGTTACGTGGGGCAGAAACTGGGGGAGCCAGTCAACCATGCCATCCCGGTGCTGGCCGACATCCCGTTCCTGGGCCTGGCGCTGTTCCGCCACCATCCGATGGTCTACCTGACCCTGGTGGCCGTGGTCGTGGTGTCCTGGTTCTTCTACCGCACCCGGGCCGGCCTGGTGATCCGCGCAGTGGGCGAATCGCCTGAATCGGCCCATGCGCTGGGCTACAAGGTGCGCCTGTTGCGACTGGCGGCGGTGGCTTGCGGCGGTGCGCTGTGCGGCGTGGCCGGCGCCTATCTGTCGACCGTCTACACCCCGCTGTGGGTGGAAGGCATGGTGGCCGGGCGCGGCTGGATCGCGCTGGCGCTCACCGTGTTCGCCACCTGGCGGCCGCTGCGCATCCTGGCTGGTGCCTACCTGTTCGGCGGCGTCACCATGCTGCAGTTGCACCTGCAGGGCATGGGCGTGCAGATCCCCAGCCAGTTCCTGAGCATGCTGCCCTACATCGCCACCATCGTGGTGCTGGTGCTCATTTCGCGCAACCCGCTGTGGCTGCGTGCGAACATGCCGGCCTCGCTGGGCAAGCCCTTCTTCCCCGGTGGCTGACGATCCACCAGCCGCCTGCTCGCCATCCTGTTCGTTCCACCACCTGGAGTTCCGATGACCGACCATTCCAAGCGCAGACTGATGCAATTGGCCGCCCTGTCCGCCTTGAGCGCTGCCGCCCTGCTGGCCGGCTGCGGCAAGAAAGAGGAGCCGGCTGCGCCGGTGGCTGCTGCACCCGCATCGGCGCCGCCGCCGGCCGCCGAGCCACTGAAGATCGGTTTCATCTACGTCGGCCCGGTCGGCGACGCCGGCTGGTCCTTCGCCCACGACAACGGCCGCAAGGCCATCGAAGCCAAGTTCGGCGACAAGATCAAGACCAGCTATGTCGAGAAGGTGCCCGAGGGCCCGGACGCCGAGCGTGTGCTCCGTGATCTGGTGGCCCAGGGCAACAAGCTGATCTTCGCCACCAGCTTCGGCTTCGGTGACGCGATGGAGAAGGTGGCCAAGGACCACCCCGAGGTGTTCTTCGAGCACGCCACCGGCTTCAAGACCGCGCCCAACCTGGCCGTCTACGAGGCCCGCTTCTATGAAGACGCCTACATGGCCGGCATCGTCGCCGGCGGCATGACCAAGAGCAACACGCTGGGCTTCGTCGGTTCGTTCCCGATCCCCGAGGTGATGCGCAACCTCAACGCCTACCTGTTGGGCGCCCAGAGCGTGAACCCCAAGGTCAAGCTCAAGGTGGTGTGGGTCAACACCTGGTTCGACCCGCCGAAAGAAAGCGAAGCGGCCACCACGCTGATGAACGGTGGCGCCGACGTGCTGCTGCAGAACACCGACTCCACCGCGGTGCTGCAGGCGGCCGAGAAGGCCGGCAAGTTCGCGTTTGGCTGGGACAGCGACATGAGCGCCGCTGCGCCCAAGGCGCACCTGGGTTCGGCGGTGCTGACCTGGGGCGTGTATTACGAAAAGGTCGTCGGCGATGTGCTGGACAAGAAGTGGGCCACCGGCAACACCAAGTGGGGCACCAAGGAAGGCATGAACGACTTCATCAAGGTGCCCGACACCGTGCCCGAGCCCATCCGCGCGAAGGTGGACGCGGTCAAGGCCGGCCTGAAGGACGGCAGCGTGGCCATCTTCAAGGGCCCGCTGGCCGACAACACCGGCAAGGAAGTGCTCGCCAAGGACGTGGTGGGCGATGACGCCTGGAAGGGCGGCGTCAACTTCTACCTCAAGGGTGTCGAAGGCAAGCCGCCGGCGGGCAAGTGATGCACGGGCCGGTCGAGCACCGGCACTGGCACCCGGTGGCCTCGGCCACCGCCGTGGGCACGGCACCGCTGGCGGTGCAGTTGCTCGACCAGCCGCTGGTGCTGTGGCGTGATGCCGGCGGCACCGTGCAGGCCTGGGCCGACCGCTGCCCGCACCGCGGCGCACGGCTCAGCCTGGGTTGTGTGCGTGACGGCCAGCTGGAGTGCCCCTACCACGGCTGGCGCTTTGCCGGCAGTGGTCAGGTGGTGCTGGTGCCGGCATTGCCAGACTTCACGCCACCGCCCGGCCACCATGCCACGGTGCATGCGTGCACCGAGCGCTATGGCTTGTTGTGGGTGCGGCTGGCCGGTGTGGGTGAAGCAGCACCGCCAGCCTTTGCCGGCGAGGACGAGCCGCGCCTGCGCAAGCTGAATTGCGGGCCCTACGACGTCGCCAGCAGCGCACCGCGCATCGTCGAGAATTTTCTCGACATGGCCCACTTCGGCTATGTGCACGAGCACTGGCTGGGCGACCGCGCTCACACTGCCATGCCGCCCTACCAGGTGCAGGCCACGCCCACCGGCTTGCTGGCCACGCAATGCCTGGCGTGGCAACCCAGAAGCAGCGTGCATGCCCAGAGCGGCGCGGTGGTCGAATACACCTACGAGGTGAATGCGCCCTACACCGCCGTGCTCACCAAGGCGCCCGACCCGGCCACGGTGGTGCTGGCCGGCTTCCGCGAATCGATTGCACTGTTCATCTGCCCTGTCACGGCCGAATCCAGCCGGGTGTGGTTCCGCCTGGCGATGACTGATTTCGAGTCGTCTGATCAGAAACTCCAGGCCTTCCAGCACACCATCTTCACCCAGGACCAGCCAGTGCTGGAGTCCCAGAGCCCGAAGCGCCTGCCGATCAGCGACAGCGCGCCAGTGCAGGAACTGCACAGCGCGGCCGACCGCAGCGCCACCGCCTACCGGCGCCACCTGCGTGCGCTGGGCATCACCCACGGCGTGTGCTGAGACACCACTGCCCCACAACGCCACCGTGCCCACCACCGCCATGCTCCAGCAACCGTCTGCAAACCTGCCCGCGAACCTGGCCACGCACCCG
>JBBRJU010000359.1:0-3709 GCA_038218895.1 Burkholderiales bacterium | reverse complement strand
ATGTCGAACACGTCGATGCCGGCAAACTTCTTGAACAAACAGCCCTTGCCCTCCATCACGGGCTTGGCGGCCAGCGGGCCGATGTCGCCCAGGCCCAGCACGGCTGTGCCGTTGGTGATCACGCCCACCAAATTGCCGCGCGAGGTGTACTCGGCTGCCAGGCTGGGGTCGCGCTCGATATCCAGGCAGGGGTAGGCCACGCCGGGCGAGTAGGCCAGGCTCAGGTCGCGCTGGTTGCTCAGCGGCTTGGTGGGGGTGACCGAAATCTTGCCGCGTGTGGGCGTGCGGTGGTATTCCCGCGCGGCTTCACACAGGGCTTGTTCGGCGGGGGACAGGGGCGTGGTCATGGGGCTGCAACCTTGGGCGGAGGGGACAAAGAGGGGCACCGCAGTGCCGCGTTCCTGCCGCCGAGGTTACGCCCGATTCGGCCCTTGTCCGGTTGGGGACAACCACAAGCCAAGCACCCGCCCAGCGGGCCGACTGCGCTGCACGGGGTACCCCGTGCCGAGGGGCTCAACCTCAAGCGTTGGCGCGCTTTTCCAAAATCTCGAAGGCCGGCAGCGTCTTGCCCTCCAGCATTTCCAGAAACGCGCCGCCGCCGGTGCTGATGTAGCCGACATCCTTCTCGATGCCGTACTTGGCAATCGCCGCCAGCGTGTCGCCACCACCCGCGATGGAAAACGCCGGGCTGGCCGCAATCGCCCGGGCAATCGCCTCGGTGCCGTGCGAAAACGCCTCGAACTCGAACACGCCCACCGGGCCGTTCCAGACGATGGTGCCGGCGGCCATCAGCTGCGCGGCCAGGATGGCGGCGGTCTCGGGCCCGATGTCGAGGATCAGGTCGTCGTCGGCCACGTCGGTGGCGGCCTTCACCGTGGCCTCGGCATCGGCGGCAAAACGCTTGGCGCACACCACGTCCACCGGGATCGGCACCGCGATGCTGGCGTCGCCCGATTTCTCGCTGCGCGCCTTCATCTCGGCGATCACCGAGCGCGCGGCGTCCAGCAAATCGGGCTCGGCCAGGCTTTTGCCGATGTTCAGGCCGGCGGCCAGCATGAAGGTGTTGGCGATGCCGCCGCCCACGATCAGGCCGTCCACCTTGCCGGCCAGTGCCTGCAGGATGGTCAGCTTGGTGCTCACCTTGCTGCCGGCCACGATGGCCACCAGCGGGCGTTTCGGGTGCGCCAGCGCCTGGGTGATGGCGTCGATCTCGGCCGACAGCAGCGGGCCGGCGCAGGCGATCGGCGCGTACTGGGCGATGCCGTAGGTGGTGCCCTCGGCGCGGTGGGCGGTGCCGAAGGCGTCGTTGACGAAGATGTCGCACAGCGCGGCCATCTTGCGCGCCAGCGCCTCGTCGTTTTTCTTCTCGCCCTTGTTCAGGCGGCAGTTCTCCAGCAGCACCAGGTGGCCCGGGGCCACGCTGACGCCGTCGACCCAGTCGGCCAGCAGCGGCACCTCGAAGCCCAGCAGTTCACCCAGGCGCCTGGCCACCGGCGCGAGTGAATCCGCCGGCTTGAACTGCCCTTCGGTCGGCCGGCCCAGGTGGCTGGTCACCATCACCGCGGCGCCGGCTTTCAGCGCCATCTGGATCGCCGGCACGCTGGCACGGATGCGGGTGTCCTCGGTGATGTTGCCGGCGTCGTCCTGCGGCACGTTCAGGTCGGCACGGATGAAGACACGCTGGCCGGCAAGCTTGCCCTGGGCCACGAGCTGGTCGAGTCGAAGGATGTTCATGGTGGGTGGTGGTGTCGGGTGGTGATGCAGCAAGGTGCGGTCGGGTGAAAGGAATCAGGCAGCGCGCACCAGTTTGGCAGATCACCAGCCCAGGCCCATGCGACAGATCAGCATCACGCTGGTGCCCACCACGATCGTGCCCAGCATGTCGCGCCGCCACACGAACCAGGCGGTGGCTGCGGCGGCGCCGAACAGCCGCGCATCCATCCAGGTGCCGATCAGCCGGCCCTGGCTCATCACCAGCTCGGGCGCGATCACCGCCACCAGGGCGCCGATGGGCGCGTAGCGCAAGCCCTCGCGCAGCCACGCAGGCAGCGGCGGCTCCCGCTCGGGCAGGATGAAGAAGCCGCGGGTGACGATGGTGATCAGCACCAGCCCGGCGATGGTGAGCACGGTCTCCAGCGCAGTCACCGCCTGGCTCCTTGCGCCGGGCGGCTGTGGTCGATGATGGTGCCGACCGCCACCGCAGCGGCAATCGCCACCAGCATGTTCAGCTTCAGCGGCAGCGCATAGGCGGCCACCGCAGCGGCACCGGCCACCAGGGCGGGCAGCCAGGTGGCGCGGTCGGCCAGCATCGAATAGGTCATCGCCAGCAGCGCCACCGTGCCGGCAGAGCCCAGGCCCCACTCGGCCGGGATGCGGTGGCCCAGCGTGATGCCGACCAGCGACATCACATGCCAGCTGCCGGCGTTGACCAGCACCCCGCCCCAGAAGTATGGGATCTGCTCGGGCGCCGGCTTGGGCTCTGGGAAGCGGCGCATGAACAGCACATAGTTCAGGTCGGCGGTGAAGTAGCTCATCAGCGCGCGGCGCTTGAAGGGCATCTCCCTCAGGTAAGGCCGCCACTGGGTGCTGAAGACCACGAAGCGCAGGTTCAGGCACAGTGCCGTGGCCCACACCACCCACACCGGCGCGCCACTGGCCATCAGTGGCGCCACCGCCAGCTGGGCGGTGCCAGCAAACACCGTCACCGACATCAGCACCGCCGCCCAGGGCTCCAGCCCGCCTTTGACCATGGCCATGCCGGTGACCAGGCCCCAGGCGCCGATGCCCAGGGCCACGCCCACCATCTCGCGGCCACCGCGGGCGAATTCAGGGTGGCGCACCAAGGTGCGCGCGCGGTGGCGCCAGCTTTGCATCCATGGGATTGTCCGTGGCGGCGGTTGGCGCCGGTGCAGCCAGGCTGTGCGCAGGTGCCAAAGGCAGGCCCCGGCGGCAGGCCGGCACGGCGGGCCCCTGGTCACAGGTCGCCGTAAGCGCTGTCCTCGTCGGCCACCGCCTGCTGCAGCGGCGCTGCGGCCGCCCGGTGCTGCTGCTTGTGGCGGTACATCGCCTGGTCGGCGTCGGCCAGCAGGCGTTCGGGTGGGTCGTCGGTGCCCAGAAACAACCGGTGGCCGATGCTGGCGTGGCCCTGCCACAGCTGGCCGGCCAGCACCGCCGGCTCGGCCAGCAGCGTGCCGATCTTGCCTTCGAGCAACGCCAGGTGGGCCTCGGCCTGGGCGGCATCGGCGCCCAGGTTT
Organism: Burkholderiales bacterium; assembly: GCA_038218895.1. Taxonomy (GTDB): domain Bacteria; phylum Pseudomonadota; class Gammaproteobacteria; order Burkholderiales; family Burkholderiaceae_C; genus Pseudaquabacterium. The sequence continues at coordinate 455 of JBBRJU010000359.1, read as the reverse complement.
TCGCACACCAGCACGAATTCATCACCCCCCAGGCGCGCCACGGTGTCGGTTTCTCGCACGGCCTCGCGCAGGCGCTGGGCCACCAGCACCAGCCACTGGTCGCCGGCCTCGTGGCCCAGCCGGTCGTTGAGCTGCTTGAAGTTGTCCAGGTCGAGGAACAGCACCGCGCCCTGGCTGGCCTGGCGCCGGCTGGTCTGCTGCGCATGCAGCAGGCGGTCCATCAGCAGCCGGCGGTTGGGCAGGCGGGTCAGCGGATCGAGGAAGGCCAGTTGCCGCACCTCCTCGGCCAGCGCCCGCTGTGCGCTGATGTCGCGGGCGATGCGGGCCCGCCCCACCAACTGGCCCTGCGGGTCGAACACCGGCGAGATCGACATCGAGATGCTGATGCGGTGGCCGTTGCGGTGCAGGCGCTCGGTCTCGAAGTGCGCCACCGGCTCGCCGCGCTGCACCCGGGC
>JBBRJU010000358.1:0-3724 GCA_038218895.1 Burkholderiales bacterium | reverse complement strand
CTCAGCGTGATGGCCGGCATCCGCATTGATGCCATCGCCCGTGCCATGGGGCAGCCAGCAGCCGCAGCGCACATCGTGCGCAGCATGCCCAACACCCCGGCGCTGATCGGCCGCGGCATGGCCGGCCTGTTCGCCACGCTGGCCGTCACCGCCGGCGAACGTGCCCAGGTGGAGCAAGTGCTGGCGCCCACCGGCCAGACGCTGTGGGTGGACCAGGACGCCGACCTCGACGCAGTGACCGCGCTGTCGGGCTCGGGCCCGGCCTATGTCTTCTATTGGGTCGAGGCGATGGTGGCCGCCGCCGAGCAGATGGGCCTGAGCGGCGAGCAGGGCAAGCGCCTGGCGCTGGCCACTTTCGACGGCGCCACCGCACTGGCTGCGCAATCCAGCGAGACGCCGGCCGTGCTGCGCGAGCGCGTCACCAGCAAAGGTGGCACCACCTACGCGGCGCTGGAATCGATGCGCCGCGATGGCGTGGCCGAGGCCGTCACCCGCGCAGTGCGGGCGGCGCAGCGGCGCGCGGCCGAGTTGGGCGATACCTTCGGCGGTTGAGCACTTCCGACGGGCACTTCGAACGCGCATTTCCAACGCGCAATTCCAACGGGCATTTCCGAGGCACGTTTCCGGGGCACGTTTCCGAGGGATGTATCCGACACGCGTCCCCGACACGCGCAGATGGCATCTCAGCGCAGCGCCAGGTCCAAGGCCACGCCGGCGAACACCGCGAACCCCACCCATTGGTTCTGGCGGAATGCGGTGAAGCAGCCTTCGCGCGTGCGGTGGCGGATCAGCGTGTAGTGCCACACCGCCTGCGCCGCTGCCACGGCCAGGCCGGCCAGGAACACCCCGCCCAACCCCAGCAGCAGGCCGATCACCGCCCAGCTCAACAGGTAAGCGGCATAGAAGCCCATCACTGCGGCCACGTCCCAGCGCCCCAGGGTAATGGCCGAAGTCTGGATGCCGATCTGCAGGTCATCGTCGCGGTCGACCATCGCGTATTCGGTGTCGTAGGCCAGCACCCAGCACAGGTTGCCCAGCAGCAGCGCCCAGGCATGTGGTGGCACGGCAGCCTGCAAGGCAGCCAGCGTGGGATCGCGCCCGCCCAGCACGGCAGAAAACGCCATCGGGATGCCGAAGCTGAAGGCCACGCCCAGCACCGCCTGCGGCATCGCCACCAGGCGCTTGGCATAGGGATAGGCAATGGCGATGGCCAACGCGGCAAAGCTCAGCGCGATGGTCGGCGGGTTGGTGCTGAGCACCAGCGCAAACGCCGCCGCTGCCAGCGCGGCGCCCACCGCCAGCGCCTCGGCCGCCGGCAGCGCGCCGCGGGTGACCGGCCGCTGCGCGGTGCGCTTCACATGGCGGTCGAACTCGCGGTCGGCCACGTCATTGGCGCAGCAGCCGGCACTGCGCATCAGCACCGTGCCGAGCGTGAACACCGCCAGCAAGTGCCAGCCCGGAAAGCCGTCCGCCGCAATCCACAGCGCGCTGAGCGTCGGCCACAGCAGCAGCAGCCAGCCGGCCGGGCGGTTCCAGCGGATCAGATCAAGGTACAGCGCCAGGCGCGGTGCCCGCTGGGCGGTGGTGTGCATGGCGCGAATTATCGGCCGCCGGCCTGCCGCCGCCGCCGGGTAAGCTGCCGGCCATGCTGCGCGACACGCCCCACCCCCACCTGGACATCCACCCCGACGTGGCCGCCGCGCTGGCCAGCGGCGCGCCGGTGGTGGCGCTGGAATCCACCATCATCAGCCACGGCATGCCCTGGCCCCAGAACCTGGAGACCGCGCTGGCGGTGGAGGCTGCGGTGCGCAATGCCGGCGCGGTGCCGGCCACCATCGCCATCCTCGGTGGCCGGCTGCAGGCCGGGCTGGACGCGCAGCAGTTGGAAACACTGGCCCGTGCCGGCCCGCGCTGCACCAAGGCCAGCCGGCGCGACCTGCCGTTCATCTTGAGCGGCTTGCTGCCGGTCGGCGCCGCGCCGGGCAGCGTGCCCGGCCTGGGCGCCACCACGGTGGCGGCGACGATGGCCGTGGCGGCGATGGCCGGCATCCGCGTGTTTGCCACCGGCGGCATCGGCGGCGTGCACCGGGGTGCCGAGCGCAGCCTCGACATCTCGGCCGACCTGCAGGAATTGGCGCGCACCGCCGTGGCGGTGGTGTGCGCAGGCGCCAAGAGCATCCTCGACCTGGGCCTCACGCTGGAGTATCTGGAGACCCACGGCGTGCCGGTGATCGGCTGGCAGACCGATGCACTGCCGGCGTTTTTCAGCCGTGACAGTGGCTTCGCGGTGGATTACCGCGCCGACAGCACCGTGGCCATTGCCCGGGTGCTGCATACACGCTGGGCGCTGCCCGGCAGCGGTGGCGTGCTGATCGCCAACCCGGTGCCGGCTGCGCACGCCATGCCGCGCGCGGTGATCGACGCAGCCGTCGCCCAGGCATTGGCCGACTGCGCGGCCCAGGCCATCAGCGGCAAGGCCATCACGCCGTTTCTGCTGCAGCGGGTGAATGACCTCACCGGCGGCGAAAGCCTGGCCAGCAATGTGCAGTTGGTGCTGAACAACGCGCGGCTGGCAGCGCAGGTGGCGGTGGCGTGTTGCGCGGCGAATGCAAATGGCTGCGGGCCGGCTGCGTCAACACACTGAGGCGCGCTTGCGGCCTGATCGCTTGATGACCCGCAAAGACCGCCTGGCGATGCTGGGAAAGCACCTTCCTGTGCTGACCGAACGCTTTGTCGTCGTGCACGCGCGTCTGTCCGGCAGCATGGCACGCGGCACTGCCCGGGATGACAGCGGTCTCGGCGTGCTGGTGGCGTTCGGCGGGCCCGCCACGCCTGAGGCCTACTTCGGCGTCCAGATCTACCTGGAAGATCTGCTTGGCAGCGACGTCGACCAGGTCACCGAGCGCGCGCTGCGCCCACCCTTCCGCCCCCATGTCGAACGCGACGCCATCACTGTTGAATGACCGCGATTGGCGCCTGTACGTGAGCACATGCTCGACTTTTGCGACCGTGTGATGACCGACACGTCGGGTCTGGAGCTTGAGGCCTTGCTGGCCGACCAGATGCGTTACGACGCCGTGCTCCGCAACCTCGAGTGGATGGGGGAAGCCGCCACCAGGGTTCCTGTCGAGGTGCGTGCGCGCGCCCCTGACGTGCCGTGGCGGCAGATCATCGGCACGCGCAACCGGCTCGCCCAAGCGTATCTCACCATTGAGATCGACACAGTCTGGCTCGTCATCACTGGGCATCTGCCGTTGCTTCGCCCGCATCTGGCAACGCTGGCTGCGGGCTCGATAGGAGGGCGTTGGTTCAGCCCTCCATCCGTTTCTGAAACACCAGCCCCGCGTGCTCACGCAGCGCGTGGAACTTGATCTTCGGCCAGTTGCTCTCGATGGCGCGCAGTTCGGGTGCGTATTCCACCAGCAGCGTCGGTGCGTGCACCGCGTCGTAAGCCATGCGGTGGCTGTTGCCTTCGATGAAGCGGTTCAGCTCTTTCTCGCCGCCATCCGCATCATCACAGGTCACCCAGCGGGCGATGGAAAAGCGGCAGGGGCTGATGCGTGCCTTGCAGCCGTATTCATGCTCCAGGCGGTGCGCCACCACTTCAAATTGCAGCTGGCCCACCGCACCCAGCATCAGCACGCTGCCGGCAATGGGTTTGAACACCTGGATGGCGCCTTCTTCGCCCAGTTGCTGCAGCCCGGCCTTGAGCTGCTTGGTCTTC
>JBBRJU010000357.1:0-3725 GCA_038218895.1 Burkholderiales bacterium | reverse complement strand
CAACTACTTCTACGCCGGCACGGCTGAAGATCTGAAGCAGGTCTACCAGGGCCTGAGCAGCCGGCTGGTGGTGGAGACCAAGGAGACCGAGATCAGCGCCATGTTTGCTGCGGCAGGCGCCCTGCTGGTGGTGCTGGCGGCGGGGTTGAGCGTGTGGTGGTTCGGGCGGGTGCTGTAGGCTGGTGAACCTGCACGCCGGTGCTTGCACCGGCACACCCCAACCCGGAGATACACACGCATGCACACCCTCGGATTCATTGGCGCCAGTGGCCTGATGGGCCACGGCATGGCCAAGAACCTCATCGCCTGCGGCCACCAACTGCACCTGACGGTGCACCGCAACAGCACCCGCGTGGCCGACCTGCTGGCCGCCGGCGCCCAACTGGCCGACAACCCGGCCGACCTGGCGACACGCTGCGAGATCGTGTTTGTCTGCGTCACCGGCTCACCGCAGGTTGAATCGCTGGTCACCGGCGCGCAGGGCCTGCTGGCTGGCGCCCGGCCCGGCCTGGTGGTCGTGGATTGCTCCACCAGCGAGCCCGATTCGACCACCCGCCTGCGCGCCCTGTGCGCCGAGGCGGGCGTCACGCTGGTCGACGCACCACTCACCCGCACCCCGGTGGAGGCCGAGGCCGGCAAGCTCAATGTGATGGTGGGCGCCGACGCCGCGCTGTTCAACCGCCTGCAGCCCATCTTGCAGTGCTTTGCCGAGAACGTGCTGCATGTCGGCGGGCCCGGCGCCGGCCATGTGGTCAAGCTGTTGAACAACTTCATCGCCCAGGCGATCTGCACCGCCACGGCCGAGGCCTTTGCGGTGGGCCAGCGCGCCGGGGTCGACCTGCGGCAGCTGGTGGCGGTGGTCAGCAAGGGCGGCGCCAACTCCGGCCTGTTCCAGGGCATGGCCAAGACGCTGGACGGCGACCTGGCGGGCCTGATCTTCGAGCTGGACAACGCCCGCAAGGACATCCGCTACTACACCCACCTGGCCGAGAACCTGGCGGTGCCCACGGTGGTGGGCGAGGCGGTGCACCAGTCGCTGACGCTGGCCAGCGCGCTGGGCTTCGGTGCGCGCTATGTGCCGTCGCTGGTGGAAGCGCAGGAGAAGCTGACCGGCGCGGTGATCGTGCCGCGCCCGGCCGGCTGATCAGGCGAAGCTGTCGGCCATCAGCGCGATGAACCAGGTGTTCATCTGCTCGAAGTTGTCGCGCTTCCAACCGACCGAGGCCGCTGAAGAAGCCGGCGCCGGCTTCATGTTCTTGCTGACCGGGTCGTACTGGAACACCGCCGTCAGCCACGACGCCTGGGTGCGGGTGATGGTGGAGTAGCAGGCCGAGTTGGTCACCGGCGCCGGGTCGGGCTGGCCGCCGGCAAAGATGCGGGCCAGCGCGTCGGCACACACCTTGGCCTCCTGGTTGGCGATGTGGCCGGCCTTGGGCTGGGTGGTGGCCGCAGCGTCGCCGATCACATGCACCAGGGGCGCGGCCGTGCAGGCATAGCTGAGCACGTCCACCGGCACGAAGCGCCCGCCGGTGGCGGTGGCCAGGCCGCTGGCCATGGCCAGGGCGCCGGCACGCTGCTGCGGGATCAGGTTGACGACATTGGCCTGCACCGCGCCGCCCGTGGTGTAGACCACCATCTGGTTGGTGTCGACCGACGAGATCTCCACGTTGGTGCGGTACTCGATCATCTTGCCGTGCAGGCCGTAGAAGGCCGCGCCGAAGTTGTCGCGCTCGGTGACGAAGTCCGGGTTGGCATCCAGCACGATCAGCTTGCCGCGGGGCTTGTTGGCCTTCATCCAGTCGGCGATCAGGCAGGCACGCTCGTAGGGCCCGGGCGGGCAGCGGTAGGGCACCTTGGGAATGGTGAGCACCGCCACGCCATTGCTCGGCATGGCTGCCAGCTGCCGGGCCAGCAGGGTGGTCTGCGGCCCGGCCTGCCAGGCATGGGGCATGCGCGCCGGGTCGGTGAGGCCGGGCACGGCGTCGAAACCGATGCCCGGCGCCATCACGATGCGGTCGGCGCTCAGCCAGGTGCCGTTGGCCAGGCGCACCCGTGCGGCCACCGGGTCGATCTCGGCCACTTCGCCAGTGACCAGCCGCACGCCGTAGGCCGACTGCAGCGTGCCATAGCCGAAGCCCAGGCTGGCCAGCGTGCGCTGCCCGCTCAGCACCAGGCTGCTCATGATGTTGGAGGTGTACTGCGGGTTGCGCTCGACCAGGGTCACGTCCACCGCGTCGCCCCAAAGGCGCAGGTACTTGGCCACGGTGGCGCCGGCCATGCCGCCGCCGATGACGATGACCCGGGCCTTGGCCGCCCCGGGCGCGCCGGCAGCGCCACCGGCAGGCGGGCGGGGCGTCTTCTTCTTGCCATCGGCCAGCACCAGGCCGGCCGGCAGCAGCAGGCCACCTGCCGCGGCGCAGGCCAGGAAATTGCGTCGGTCCATGTCGGGCTCCTTCAACGTTGGGTGGACAGCCACTGCGCCAGGGCCTGCAGCTGGGCGTCGGAATAGCCCATGGCATGGCGCGCCATGATCCCGTCGCCCTCCTTGCCCGACTGGAACTCCTTCAACTCCTTGTACAGCGCGCTGGCCGACTTGTCGGCCAGCTTGTCGAAGCCGGGGCCCTTGCCGTTGGTGCCGTGGCACTGGAAGCAGTTGGACGCCAGCAGGCGGCCGGGCGGGCTGACGGTGGTCTGCGCCTGCGCGGCGGCCAGGGCGCCCAGCAGGGCCGTGCCAAGCGCCAGACTGCTGGCGCGGCGCATGAAGCGGTGCATGGTGGGTGTCTCCAGGTCAATCGCCCACATGGGACGCGTGGCCTGGGTTGTAGAGGCCGGACCTGAACCGGAGGTGAAGCGTTCACCAATGGTTACCTGTCAAACCCACCGTGACGCGTCGCGCGTCAGCTTCTCAGTCCACCAGCCGGCCCTGCTCCAGCCGCAGCGCGCGCTGGCAACGGGCGGCCAGCGTGCTGTCGTGCGTCACCAGCACGAAGGCGGTGCCGCGGTCGCGCGCCATCTGCAGCATCAGCGCAAACACCGCGTCGGCACTGCCGCGGTCGAGGTTGCCGGTGGGCTCGTCGGCCAGCACGCAGGCCGGGCGGGTGACCAGCGCGCGGGCGATGGCCACGCGCTGGCGTTCACCGCCCGACAGCTGGGCGGGCCGGTGGTCCAGCCGCGCGGCCAGGCCCACGGCAGTGAGCGCCTGGCGCGCAGCGGCCTGCGCGCTGGCCATCGTGTCGCGGCGGATGCGCAGCGGCATGGCCACGGTGTCGAGCGCAGTGAACTCGGGCAGCAGGTGGTGGAACTGGTAGACGAAGCCCAGGTGCCGGTTGCGCCACACGCCCTGCTCGGCCTGGCTCAGCGTGGCCAGGTCGCGGCCCATCAGCTGCACCTGGCCGGTGGTGGGCGCGTCCAGCCCGCCCAGCAGGTGCAGCAGCGTGCTCTTGCCCGAGCCCGACGCGCCGACGATGGCCAGCGTCTCGCCGGCCGCCACCTGCAGGCCCACGCCCTGAAGAACCTGCACGTCGAGCCCGCCTTCGGTGAAACGCTTGCCCAGGCCATCACAGCGCAGAACAACGGATGTGTCTTGGCCAAGCGGCCGCCGCGGACCCGGCTCCGCCGGCCCGCGGGCGCCGCCCCCCTGGGGGGGCGCGCCGACGGCGCTTCGGGGGGGGGCGCCATCACTCATAGCGCAAGGCTTCCGCCGGGTTCACGCGGCTGGCGCGCCA
>JBBRJU010000356.1:0-3730 GCA_038218895.1 Burkholderiales bacterium | reverse complement strand
CTGCATCGCGCCAGCCGGCAGGCCCTGCATCAGCGGCGCCAGCGTCGCCGGGTCGGTGTTGCCGCGGTCCAGCCAGGCGGCCCAGTGCGCGGGCGGCAGCAGCACCGGCATGCGGTCGTGGATGGGTGCCATCAGCGCATTGGCGGCGGTGGTGATGACACAGCAGGTCAGCAGCCAGTCAGCTTCTTCGCCGCCTGCGGCCGCCGGTGCCCGCCAGGCCTCGAACAGGCCGGCCATCGCGAAGAACGGCGCGCCCACCGGGCTGATGTAGTGCGGCTGCTTGGCCGGCTTGCCATCCGGCCCGGTGACGGGCTGCCATTCATAGAACCCGCTGGCCGGCAGGATGCAGCGCCGCCGCCGCACCGCCTGGCGGAACGACGGCTTGTCGGCCATGCCTTCGCTGCGGGCGTTGTTCAGCCTGGCGCCCAGCGCCGGGTCCTTGGCCCAGTGCGGCACCAGGCCCCAGCGCATGGTCTCGGCGATGCGCTCGCCGTCCTTGGTCTCGTAGACCACCGGCACGTCCGACTGCGGCGCGATGTTGAAGCGCGGGCCGAACGGCTGGATGCGGCTGAGGCTGAAGCCCGCCACCAGCGTCTGCGGGTCGTAGGCGACGACATAGCGGCCACACATGGTTGCGGGGGGCAGGGCCTGGTTGCGGTGGATCGGGCTGTGATGTTTGCACATCTCCCCCGTCGGGGTGCCCCCCCTCGGCACCGCCTGCCGGGTGATGGCGCCGCAGCCATCGCACACCGACCATCACCCCACACCACCCGTCCAGCCAGGAGCCGCCCATGACCACCAGCCCCCGCCCCCGCCGCACCGTGCATGTCAGCATCCCCCGGGTGCCGGCGCCTGAAGCGGACGCGCTGGACGACGCCAGCCCGGGCTGCGGCTGGTTCGAGTCGAGCTGGGCGCTGCGCCAGGGCCTGGCGGTGCAGGAGCTGGGCGCCAGCCAGCTGCCCGACAGCGACGGCACCCTGGCCGCGCTGTGGTTCGCGGCACTGGCAGCGCCGCCCGCCGTGGCCTCAGCGGGGCGGCAATGACACCGCCGGCGGCGACAGCCGCCGCTGGTGGTCGCGGTGCAGTTCCCAGCGCTGGTAGGCCGTGGCCCGCCCTGACAGTGCCAGCGCCAGCCGGGTGACGGCGTCGTGCGTGCGCGATGCCGGCGCACCCACCACCGCCACCACCGCCCAGGCCAGCAGCACCAACGGCATCCAGCGCGCCAGTTGCAGGGCCGGCCAGCGCCCGGCCCGCAGCGCCGTGGCGCTGGCGGCCGCCCCCAGGGCGAAGCCGGCCACCACCTCGCTGGCCGAATGCGCGCCCACCTTCAACCGCGAGACGGCCACCGCCAGCGCCAGCAGGTAGCCGGCGATCAGCACCCGGCGCCGGCCGTTGGCACTGCCCGGTCCGGCGCCCAGGCGCACCAGCAGCGGCAGCACCGCGGCGGCGAACATCGCATGGCCGGAGAGACCGGTGAAGTCCAGCGGCGCCCAGCCGACGCCATAGCCCAGAAACGCCACCTTGCTGGCGGTGGTGACGGCGGCGGCCACCCCGGTGGCCAGCAGCCAGGCCCCGGCCAGCGGCCGGCCGCCCGGCTGGCGCACCAGCCACAGCAGGGCCAGCGCCATCGCCGGCAGCAGGATCTGGGCCTCGCCCAGCCGGGTGACCTGGGCCCACCACCAGGCGGCGCCGCCCGGCAGGCCCGGCTGGGTCACCGGGCCGGGGCCTTGTAGCGCTCGACCAGCGCGGCTTCCAGCCGGTAGCCGCTGGTGCCCATCGGCGAATTGTTGCGGGTGGCCTTCAGCGTGCCGCTGACCCACACCGTGTCCATGCTGCGGAACCCGCCGGCCGGCTTGGCCGGCACCACCAGCACGATCTGGTTGGCCGGCGGTGGCGGGGTGTGGATGCAGGCGCCGAAGTAGGGCACCAGCAGGAACTCGGTGTGGCCGGCGGCTACCTCTTCCAGCGGCACCAGGTAGCCCGGCAGCTTGACGCGGGTGCCGTCGAGCTGCGGCTCGGTGGGTGCGTTGTCCCAGGCCTCGCGCAACTTCGCCATCAGCGGGGCGGCCTTGGGGTCGCCGTCGTTCAGCATGTCCAGGTTGGTCATGCCCTGGTCTTTCAAGGCCTTGGTCGGGTCCCAGCCCTTGGGCACCAGGTCGTCCCAGCGGATCTCGGTGTAGCCGGCGCTGTTGGCCGTGGGCCTGGGCTGCGGCTGCGGTTGTGCGTGGACAGCCAGCGGCAGCGCCGCGGCGGCCAGCAGGCCGGCGGCGGATTGCAGCCAGCGGCGGCGGGGGAGGGCGGAGGTGGGCATGGGTTCAGATCCTGGGAGACAAGCCGTCGGCCAGCGACAGGCGGTAGGCGCGCCAGCCCGGCACCAGGCTGGCCAGCAGGCCGCCGGCCAGCACGGCCGCCATCAGCTGCCATTCTGCAGACCCGGGTGGCAGCAGCTGCAGTGTGATGCCGAAATGTGACTGCACCCAGCCGCCCAGCACCGCCACCGCGCCCCAGCAAGCCAGCGCGCCCAGCAACACGCCGCTGGCGGTGACCAGCAGGCCCTCGGCCGCCAGCAGGGCCAGCATCTGGCGCGGGCCGGCGCCCACCGCGCGCAGGATGGCCAGCTCGCGCCGGCGCTCGTTCAGCCCGGCCAGGATCACCGCCACCAGGCCGGCCAGGCTGACGGCGGCCACCAGCGCGCTCATCGCCTGCAGGCCACGCTCACCCAGGCCGACCACGTCCCACAATTCGTCCAGCGCCACGCCGGGCAGGATGGCCAGCAACGGCTCGGCGCGGTAGGCGGCCACATCGCGCTGCACCGCAAACACGGCGGCCCGGCTCTTCAGGCCGACCAGCGCGGCGGTGATCTGGCGCGGTGTCAGGTCTTGCTGGGCGGCCTGCTCGGCGCTGACAGCCTGCCCCGGCAGCGGCACGCCGGCCTGCCAGTCCAGGTGGATGGCCTCCATGGCCTGCAGGCTGATGTGCACCGTGCGGTCCACCGGCGTGCCGGTGGGCGCCAGGATGCCGACGATGGTGAACGGCTTGTCGGCATGGTCGTTGGCCTGCATGGCACCGTCGCCATGGCTCAGCACGATGCGCTGGCCCAGCGTGTAGCCCAGCCGGCGTGCCACCTCGGCGCCCAGCACCGTGTCATACAGCGCATCGAAAGGCTTGCCCCGGGCCAGTTGCAGCGCCTGCTTCTGGCCGTAGCGGAAGCGCTCGAAATAGGCGCCGGTGGTGCCCAGCACCGCAAAGCCGCGGTGGCTGTCGCCCAGGCTCAGCGGCACCATCCACGCCACGCTGCGGTGCTGGGCGATGGCCTCTGCGCTGCTGTAGCGGATGTTGTTGGTGGCATTGCCGATGCGAAACACCGCATACAGCAGCAACTGCACCGGCCCGGTGCGCGCGCCGACGATCAGGTCGGTGCCCGACACCGCCTGCGAGAAATTGGCCCGCAAATCCTGCCGGATGCGCTCGATGCCCAGCAGCAGCAGGGTGCTCAGGGCGATCGACAGCACCACCAGCACCAGCACGAAGCGGCGGTTCCAGGCGCTGCGCGCGGCCAGGGTGAACAGTGCGCTCATGTTGCAGCCGATTGCACGGCGCGGTTGATCGCTGGCAGGTCCACCACCCGGGCAAAGCGCTGCGCCAGCCGGGTGTCGTGGCTGACGAACAGCAGCGCGCTGCCGGCCTCGGCGCAGCTGTCGAGCAGCAAGGCCATGAACGCTTCGCGCAG
>JBBRJU010000355.1:0-3735 GCA_038218895.1 Burkholderiales bacterium | reverse complement strand
TGGGTGGCGGTGCTCACATCGGCCCAGGCGCAGGGCACCTGGCCGCCGAGCAGGTCGCTCATCATCGGTGCAGACCCCTTGTAAGGCACATGCGCCAGGTCCAGCCCGGCCTTGCGGGCGAAGGTTTCACCGACGATGTGCGACGACGAGCCGGTGCCGAACGAACCGAAGCTGTACTTGCCCGGGTTGGCCTTGACCAGGGCGATGAAGTCGTTCAGGTTGCTGGCCGGAAAGTCGGGCTTGACCACCAGCACCAGGTACGACAGGCAAATCTGCGAGATCGGCGTGAAGTCTTTGAGCGGGTCGTAGGGCACCTTGGCAAAGATGGCCGAGTTCTGGATGTGGGTGGTGATGGCCACCAGCACGGTGTGGCCGTCGGGTGCGGCGCGCGCCACCTCGGCGCTGCCGATCATGCCGCTGGCGCCGGCCTTGTTCTCGACCACCACATTCTGGCCCCAGCTCTCCTGCAGCTTGGCCGCCAGCAGCCGGCCCACCAGATCGGTGGCGCCGCCCGGCGGGTAGGGCACGATGAACTTGATGGGCCGCGACGGGAACGCGGCCTGGGCGAAGGCGGCTGGTGCGGCGGCCACAGTGGCGGCCGACAGACCGGCCTGCAGCAGGCGGCGGCGTGAATAGATGGGCATGGCGGTCTCCGAGAAAGGGGGGGGTGTTGGCGCGCAGTGTGCCTGCGGCGCGCGCGCTTGCGCCTCGGGTCCGGCCCGCAGCAGCGCGGGTCGTGGGGTGCCAGGCATGCGCTGCGTGCCGCCGGCGCGATGCACAACTGAAGCGATGCACCGGCTTCCGCCACCATCCGCACCACCCGCACCACCCGCACCACCCGATCCGGCAGATCGATACTGTGGTTTCATACAGAATATACTTGCCGCATGTCAGCCACCCACTCAGGCATTTGCAGGCACTGCGACCCGGGGCCGCATGCCGCTGCAGTGCACGCAAGCCGTGTGCAGCCGCGCACCACCGTTGAGGCTGTGAACATCCAGACCGAGCAAGCGCTGGCGGCGGTGTGCCTGTCACTCATCGACAGGCCTGGACTCTTGTCCGCCGCTGAAACAGCCCTCTTGGCCAATGCGGCGCAGGGCCTTTTTCCGCCCGACATCGGCGCAATTCGCGCCGCCATTCTCGGCGGCGAAGACCCGCTTGGCGATGCTTTCTCCGCATTGCGCAGCGCGTCCAGTCGGCGCGCCGCAGGCGCGGTCTACACACCCGCGCGGATTGTGCAATCGATGGTGTCCTGGCTGGCGGCTCAAGGTTCACCTGAGCGCATCGTTGACCCGGGCGCCGGATCGGGCCGGTTCATCATCGCCGCCGGTGCAGCCTTTTCAGACGCACGGCTGGTCGCTGTCGAGAAAGACCCTCTGGCAGCACTCATACTCTGAGCCGGCTTGAGCGTGCATGGCTGGACGGATCGGACCACCGTGATGGTGGCGGACTACCGGGAGATCGAGCTGGCCGAGTGCAATGGCAGGACAGCATTCATTGGCAATCCACCCTATGTGCGGCACCACGAAATCGGCGACGACTGGAAAGCCTGGTATGCCCTGAAATTCGCCGAGTTCGGCATCCGGGCGAGCGCGCTGGCGGGTCTGCATCTGCACTTTTTCCTGCAGACCCGGCTGCTGGCCAAGCCCGCAGACCTGGGTGTCTTCATCACTTCCGCCGAATGGCTGGATGTGAATTACGGTTCTGCATTGCGCCGGCTTCTGCTGGATGAATTGGGTGGTGTTGCGCTGCACGTGCTGGAACCAACCGTCGAGGTTTTCCCTGGGACAGCCACGACAGCCGCGATCACCTGCTTTCGCATTGGTGAGACGCGAGAACCGATGCGTGTGCGCGCGGTGGACGGGCTAGAGCATCTCAACGGGCTGACCGCAGGGACAGACATCCCGCGCGCGCAACTGCAAGCGGCCACGCGCTGGTCCATCATCGTTCGGCCATCAACGCCAATCACTGCAGGCGACATTGATCTGGGTGAACTGTTCCGCGTCCATCGCGGCCAGGTGACAGGCGCCAACGACATCTGGATTGCCGGTGCGCAGGCCCAAAACCTGCCGGACCGGGTGATGATGCATGCCGTGACCAAGGCCAAGGATCTGATCCTGGCCGGCGCGGAACTGAATTCGGCTGACGTGCTGCGCCGTGTGATTGACTTTCCGGCCGAGCTTGACGACTTCAGCGCCGATGAGCGACGACACGTCAATCGTTTCCTTGCGTGGGCAAAGCTGCAAGGCGCTGACCAAGGCTACATTGCACAGCACCGTCGCGCTTGGTGGTCGGTGGGTCTGAAGGCACCAGCGCCGATCCTCTGCACCTACATGGCCCGTCGGCCACCCCAATTCACGCTCAACAATTGCAATGCGCGGCACATCAACGTGGCGCATGGTCTGTACCCGCGCGAGCCGCTGGATCCCGGCAGCCTGTGCCGACTGGTGCGGTGGCTCAACGAGAACATCACAACCGGAAGCGGACGAACCTATGCCGGCGGGCTGACCAAATTCGAGCCAAAGGAGATCGAGCGCCTGCGTATCCCGAGTCCCGACAATCTGCACCCATGACCAGTGCACCGCCACGTTGGACCCGGGACGAGCTGTCAGAGTGCGCAGCGACTGCTGCTTCGAAATTCCGCATTGATCGATTGGCCATCACTGATTCCTGGGGCCACCATGACAGTCAGGCGCACGCCAAGTTCGAGTTGCTCTTCGAGAAACTGGGCAGTTTGCAGCCTGGCGCGATCACCGATGCCAGCCTGGGCGAAGCCTATGGCTTGGGGCTTGGGGAAGCTCTGCGCTATCTGGCTGGACCGCCAATCTCTGACGATGACTTGCGGGTGATCGCCGACGTCAATTCGATTGCACCCGGCGTCTTGAAGTCGAACACCAAAGCGGCGCGCAAGGTTTTCCGCGTGATCGAGCGCGTGATCGATCCCTATCGGTTCCCGTGGATGGAAGGCGGCCTGGAGGCGACAGCACAGCAGCGCGAAGCAGCGTTGCTGGCTTCTTCTGTGCTCTTGGCAGCGCAGCGCATGGCCACTGAGCGGCGCAATGAGGGCAAGGACAGCCAGGAGACGATGGTCAAGGACTATCTCTGCGCCCTTGGCTTCACCGAGGCGCCGACGATGGCGATCAACACCATCGTCCGAGGACCGCAGGCCATGCAGTTTTGTTCCGAGTGTCAGCTCGGGGAACGAAAGGCCGACGTGGTTGTACGGCTGCACGACACCCGCCTGCTCGCCATCGAGTGCAAGGTTTCCAACAGTGCCACCAATCGTGTCAAACGGCTGAACAACGATGCTGCAGTCAAGGCCGAATACTGGGTGAAGCAATTCGGCACCGCGCAAGTTGTACCAGCTGCTGTCCTGGCGGGCGTGTTCAAGGTGCTGAATCTCGAACAGGCCCAAACACGCGGGTTGTCATTGTTCTGGTTACACGATCTGGACAAGCTGGGCGCCTTCGTCCACTCAACCGCCTAGCGCTGCATTGATTGACGAGCAGGACGGTACAGCGCCAATCACTGAAAGCGACGTGCGCGCTGCGCCTACAGCTGAAACGCCGGCCGCTGCGTCAGCAGGTCGCGCCAGCGGCGCAGGTGGGCATGCTGCTCACCGGGTTTGACGCGCACCACACGGGCGAAGTCCACTGCCACTGCGGCGGTGATGTCGGCGATGCTGAGCTGCGTGCCAGCGATGAATTGGCGGTCTTGCAGCCGCGCGTCCAGTGC
>JBBRJU010000354.1:0-3736 GCA_038218895.1 Burkholderiales bacterium | reverse complement strand
AAGCCGATGCTGCGGGCGGCAGCCATCAGGTCGCGCACCGATTCAAACGGCTGCACCCGGTGCACCGCCTGCTGTACGTCGGCGTCGAAATCCTGCACGCCGAAGCTCAGCCGGTTGAAACCCAGGCTGGCCAGATGCTGCAGGCGTTGCGGCGTGGCGGTGCGTGGGTCGACCTCGATCGAGATCTCGGCGCCAGGCACGACCTGAAACGCATCGCGCAGCATCGCCATCAGCCGGGTCAGTTCGTCGTCGGACAGGAAGGTGGGCGTGCCGCCCCCCAGGTGCAACTGCGACACGGCCTGGCTGCGGCCGAGCACGGCGGTGTTCAGCGCCACTTCCTGGGCCAGCACGTCCAGGTATTCGGCGGCCTTGTCGTGGTGCTTGGTGATCACCTTGTTGCAGGCGCAGTAGTAGCACACCGACTCGCAGAACGGGATGTGGATGTAGAGCGACAGCGGCGGCTTGCCACCCACCGTGGCACCGCTGGCGCGCTGCGCGAGTGCCAGCGCGTACTCCGCAGGGCCGAAGGCCTCGACAAAACGGTCGGCTGTGGGGTAGGAGGTGTAGCGCGGCCCGGGCCGATCCAGGCGGCGCAGCATCGCTTCGGTCAGCACGGGGACGGGTTCTTCAACGATCTTTGGCATGGCAGTGACTGTGCCAAATGGCTGGCACTGCAATTTGATCTGTCTCAATGCAAACGACGGTGTGGGTCAAAGCAATGCGCCAGGGTTTGTCGGTGCGGCACCGCACACTTTGCAACCGGCGCTACAACTTGATTGAAATCAACCGGCAACCGCCCATAATCAATCTGATGAACACCATTGCCGACACCCAGCAGCTGCGTCTCGAGCCGTTCAAGGTGGCCTGCTCCAGTTGCAACCTGCGCGAGCTGTGCCTGCCCGTGGGTTTGAGCCGAGAGAACCTCGACCGCCTCGACAGCCTGGTGGCCACGCGGCGCCAGGTGGTGCGTGGCGACACGCTGTTTCGCGCCGGTGATGAATTCCAGTCGCTGTATGCGGTGCGCACGGGTTTCTTCAAGACCTGCGTGTCGTCAGAAGACGGTCGAGACCAGGTCACCGGCTTCCAGATGGCCGGCGAACTGCTGGGCCTGGACGGCATCAGCACCGACAGCCACACCTGCGATGCGGTGGCGCTGGAAGACTCCCAGGTTTGCGTGATCCCCTATGACCAGCTGGAAGGGCTGTCACGCGAGTTCAGCGAACTGCAGCACCAGTTCCACAAGATCATGAGCCGCGAGATCGTGCGCGACCACGGCGTGATGCTGCTGCTGGGCAGCATGCGGGCAGAAGAGCGGCTGGCGGCCTTCCTGCTGAACCTGACGCAGCGACTGCAGGCACGCGGGTTCTCCGCCTCCGCGCTGGTCCTGCGCATGACGCGTGAAGAGATCGGCAGCTATCTGGGGCTGAAGCTGGAGACCGTGAGCCGCACCTTCAGCAAGTTTCAGGACGATGGAATGCTGGAAGTGAAACAACGCCAGATCCGCATCCTGGACCAGGACAAGCTGCAGAGGCTGGTCAACGGCAACAGTTGCTGAACAACGGCCGAGCTGTTGCCGGCAGCCTGCGGAGCACGCTTGTCAACCCCGGCAGGTGATCTTGTGCGTTCCGGGCTTCAATGCCACCAGCGCCACCAACGCCACCTATGCCGTCCATGCCGTCAATGCCTGAACGCCCCTGAAACACCCTCGCGGTTGATGCGATCCGGGTCACCCTCGAGCAGGCGGGTCAGCAGGCCCGACGCGGTGATCACGGCCCAGAACAAGAAGAACGCGCCGGTGTAGACGGCGTTGGCCGACAGCGCGATTGCCCCGCCGCCCATCCAGCGCAGGCTGGCTGGATCGACCAGCGCAAACACCACCATCTCCAGCACGCCGGCCATCAGAAACGACGGCCACAAGATGGCCATCAAGTGCTTGGCTAGCGTCTGTCGGCGGGCCATGGTGCTTGCATGCATCGGTTGTGGGTGGCCTCAACGCGGTGCAGGCGTGGCCGCATGGTTGCGGCCCTGCATTGCCGGCGTGTCAGCGCCCAGATGTTTGACGGCCTGCTGTGCCGTGGGCGCGTCGGTCAACACCGGGTCGGCGCCGTGGTAAGCCAGCACCGCTGTGCCGATGGCCGCCACCACCACCACCGCCGGGCCGCCCAGCACCAGCCAGACCATGCCCACGCTCCACCAGGGTGGTGCGGCTGCATCCACCGACTGGCTTGGACGGCCTGAATCGTCTGGATTGCCTGGATTGCCTGGATCGCCTGAATGGTGAGGCAAAGGCTTGACTTGCATGGTGTGTCTCCGGTGGCCGTGCTCAGCGTGGCACGACAAAGGTTGATTTTTCACTCAACGCCGCACCGGCAATGGGGCGGCCGCTGGCATCGGTGTTCAGCAGTTCGATCTGGAAGCGGATCTCGTGCGCACCAGGCCCTGCCTGGCTGGCGGATTCGGGGGGCACGCGCACGTTCAGCGTCACCCAGCGTGCCTCGGCCGACGCCAGCGCCAGTTCAGGCGGCGCCTCCAGCACGATGCCGGGCAAGCCCTGCACACCCACGCGGTAGCGCTGCGGCCGCTCGGTGGCATTCATGATCTGCAGCCGGAACACATTCTCGATCTGTCCATCGTCGACCTGCCGCGCCAACGCGGCGCGGTCTCGCACCACGTCCACCTTGAAAGGATGGCGGGTGGCCAGGCTGTAGAAGAACGCCAGCAGGATGACACACAGGACCAAGGTGTACACCAGCACCCGGGGCCGGAAGATGCGGCGCAGCCGTTCGCTGCGGCTCAGGTGCTGGGCCAGCCCGTTCTGGGTGTCGTAGCGGATCAGCCCCTTGGGGTAGTTCATCTTGTCCATCACGCCGTCGCACACATCGATGCAGGCAGCGCAGCCGATGCATTCGTACTGTAGGCCGTCCCGGATGTCGATGCCGGTGGGGCACACCTGCACGCACAGGCCGCAATTGATGCAGTCGCCCAGGCCCAGCTTGGCCGGGTCGGCCTTGCGGCTGCGCGAGCCACGGGGTTCGCCCCGTTCGGTGTCATAACTGATGATCAGCGTGTCCTTGTCGAACATCGCGCTCTGGAAGCGGGCGTACGGGCACATGTACTTGCACACCTGCTCGCGCATGAAGCCGGCGTTGCCATAGGTGGCCAGGCCGTAGAACAGCACCCAGAACCATTCCCAGGGCCCGAAGCCCAGCGATACGGCCGATGCCGCCAGGCTCTTGATCGGCGTGAAGTAGCCGACGAAGGTGAGGCCGGTCCACAACCCCATGGTGATCCAGGCCACCTGCTTGGCGGTTTTGCGCCACAGCTTGTTGGTGTTCCACGGGCCGTCGTCGAGCTTCATGCGGGCGATGCGGTCGCCCTCGATCTTCTTCTCGACCCACATGAAGATCTCGGTGTACACCGTCTGCGGGCAGGCGTAGCCGCACCACAGCCGCCCGGCCACCGCGGTGAACAAAAACAGCGCATAGGCCGAGATGATCAGCATGCCCGTCAGGAAGATGAAGTCCTGCGGGTAGAGCACCAGCGGGCCGATGTAAAAGCGCCGCGTCACCAAGTCAAACAGCACCGCCTGGCGCTCGTTCCAGGTTAACCAGGGGCCACCGTAAAACAGCAGCTGGGTGAACCACACCAGACCCCAACGCCAACGCGCAAACACACCAGTGACGGCCCGCGCGTAGATCTTCTTCTGCTTCTGGTACAGCGAGACAACGGCGGTGAC
>JBBRJU010000353.1:0-3738 GCA_038218895.1 Burkholderiales bacterium | reverse complement strand
AGTGTGGAGCCGGCCGCCGGCCGATGCTGCCGAGGCTGATCTGGCGGTGCAGGCCATCGCCGCGCGCCAGCCGGCCCAGCCCGGCGCGCTGCAACTGCTCACCTTCACCAAGGCCTACTCCGGGCTCAGCGACGTCGAATTCAAGGCGGTGGACGCCGTCATCCGCACCAGCACGCTGGAAAAGTTCGGGCCGGTGCGCAGCCTCAAGCCCAGTCTGGTGTTCGAACTGGCGTTCGAGGGCATCGCCCGCAGTCCACGCCACAAGAGCGGGGTTGCGCTGCGCTTCCCGCGGATGTTGCGTGTGCGCCACGACAAGCCGCTATGGCAGGCCGACAGCCTGCAGACGCTGGAAACCCTGATTCCCGCCACGTTCGCTTGAACAAAAACTGGCCTGCTTGTAAAGAAGTTCAAACCATTGTGCGGTTTAGCGGTGAAACTACCCCCTCGTTCAGGGGGTGAAATCCTTGGCGTGGTGTCCAATCGGCATGGCCAGCCATCTGAAACAGTGCCTGACACGCTGTGCAGTCATCCAGACCACGCCCAGCCATCGCTATGATCGGAACCAAGTCAGTGCGCTTCAGCAATCTGTCTCCAACCACCAACGGTGCCTCCTTGAAGTCCAGCACGATCTTTGCAGCGTCGGTCATCTGGCGCGGCTCCAGTGGCCACCTGCTGGTGCAAGACCCGCGCATCGACCTGCTGCCCGATGGCCCCGCCGGGCCGCGCCGCTTCAAGGTCAAGACGGCTGATTCGCAAGAACGGCGCGGGCGGGTGAACAGCCTGCTCAGAGACCGCTATGGCTGGCGCGGCTACCAGCAGGTGAGCCTGCCCACCGACCCCCATGTCAACCGCTTCACCTTGACGGCAGTGGAAGACGACGTGGTCATCGGCACCATCACCGTGTCGTTCGACAGCGCGGGCGGCCTGGGGGCCGACGAGGCCTTCGCACCCGAGATGGACAAGCTGCGTGCCGACCGCCGCCGCATCTGCGAATTCACCAAACTCGCCATCGACCCGGTGGTGGGCACCAAGCGGGTGCTGGCCACGCTGTTCCATGTGGCCTACATCGTGGCACACCGCATCCGCGGTTTCGACATGCTGATCATTGAAGTCAACCCCCGCCATGTGCGCTACTACGAGCGCATGCTGGGCTGCCAGATCCTGGCCGGTGAGCGCATGAACAAGGCGGTGCGTGCGCCGGCCGTGTTGCTCGGCGTGGAGTTCGACTACATCAAGACCCAAATAGGTGATTTCGGCGGCCAGCCGGAAACCGCCGCGCGCGAGCGATCGCTGTACCCGTTTGCACTGTCCTTGCGGGAAGAGGCGGCGGTGATCAGCCGCATGCAGGCCAAGCAGCGCATCCAGGACCGCCAGCTCACCGACACCGGCCACCCGGGCGGGGCTGCTGCCACGGACTTCGGCGCGACCGACCTGATTGGTCTCTGACGGTCTCTGACCGTGTTCGATCTGCTCCCGGCCGACCCGTGCCGACGCTGGCGCGTGTTGACGTGGTGCCTCCGACAGGAATCGAACCTGTATCTAGCGCTTAGGAGGCGCTCGTTCTATCCATTGAACTACGGCGGCAGTCCGCCTGGATTCTCGCATGCGGCCTCTTCAGGCCGGCGGCGCACTCTGGTCTGGTCGGGCCGGCTTCACCAGCGCCACGACCAGATCACGTCCAGCGCGTTGTCGCTGCCGGATTGCGCGCGCATCGTGAAGCGCTGGGCCGCGCGGTAGATCAACTGCCAGGTGCCGGCGGCAGTGTTGATGCTGCGCTCGTAGCCCACGTACCAGCGGTCTGACAGTTGCTTGCCCAGCGTGATCACCGTGTCGCGCGTGTCGCCGTCGGTCTGGCTGATGCCGAAATCGGTGAGTCCGATGGCGCTGATCACCTTGTCGCTCGCGCCCTGGCCGTCGCCGGCCAGGGCCGCCATCGCGGCGCGCTGGATCAGCGCGGTGTCCGAGCGGCCCAGGCCGTCGGGCGCGCGGCCCAGCATCAGCCAGGACAGCTTGTCGTACTCCGGCAAGTCGGGCTCGCTGAACAGGCGCACCCGCGGTGACAGCGCCGGGCCGGTCGCGGTGACGCCGACCAGCACGTCCATGTTGGGCCGTACCGCCTGTACATCGATGCGCACGGTGTCGACCGCGCCGTTGAACTCAAAAACGCCGCGGCGGATCTCGAGCTTCTGGCCATAGGCCGCAAATTGCCCACCATCGGTGCGGACGTTGCCTTGCAGTGCCAGGCGGCCGCCCGGCGTGCTGGCCACCAGCTTGCCGCGCAGGCCGGTGGTGATGCCACGGCCGCGCAGGCGCAGCTGGTCACCGAGATCGAGGCGCACCGCCACCTGGGCCGTCTGCATCAGCGGCGACGGCGTTGCCGCGCCGCGGCTGGCGGCCTGCTCGGCGCCGCTGCGCCCGCCGCGCACGTTGACATCGTCGTCCAGCGACGGCGCGTCACCGCGGCTGATGTCGAACAGGCCCTCGTCGACGCGCAGGTCGCCGTCGATGCGCAGCTTGTCGGTGGTGAGCTGCATCGTGGCCGCGCCGCTGGCGATCAGGCGGCGGTCGATGCGCCAGAGCAGGCGGAACTTGTCGGCCTTGAGCTGCAGTCTGGCCACCGGGGCCTCGCCAAGCGTTGCCTCGCCGGCCAGCGCCAGCGTGCCGTCGCCGCCCTTGAAGATGAACCGCTCGATGCGTGCGCGGTCGCCGCTGAGCGTCAGCGCCAGGTCGCCGTCGCTGAGGTTGACACCCAGCAGCAGGTTGCGCAGACCGATGCCGCTGCCGCGCATCCGGCCGCTGACCTCGGGCCCGCCCAGCGTGCCGCCGAACGCCGCGCTGGTCTGCAGCTGGCCCGCCAGGCGCCAGCCCGGTGGCACCCAGGCACCCCAGGCGCCCAGGTTGTCCACCTTGGCCTCGATCACGCCCGACAGCGGCGCATCGGCGGGCGGAAAGCGCCGGTCTGCGGAGGTGCGCAGGACCTGGGCACCGGCCATGCTGCCGATGCTGCTGCCGGCAAAGCCCTGGGCAAACTGCCACAGCCCGTCGTGCGCGCCCAGCACCAGTCGCAGTTCGCTGAGCCCCAGCGGCACACGCTTGGTCTCGTCGAGGTCATTGGGCAGGTCGAGGTCACCCCCCAGGCGCTCCAGCACGATGTCGGCGTCGAACTTTGCGGCACTGCGCACCTCGATGCGCCCGCCCACGGTCAGGTCGCCGCCCCAGCCCGTGGCAGGTTGCAGCTTGGCCAGCAGCTTGGCGACGTCGATGCTCTCCAGCTGGGCCAGCAGGCTCAGCCGGCCCGGGCCGCTGCCATCGGCCTGCCACTGCGCCTCGCTCCAGGCCAGCGCGGTGCTCAGCAACTGCAGGCGGCCGGGTGCCAGCCGCACCAGCGTCGGTGCCAAGTTTGCGTCCAGCCGCAGCTCGGCCTCGGTGGTACCGCCGTTGAGGAACAAGCCGTCGGCGAAGGTGGCCAGTAGCGGCGCGGCCGCGCCGGCCGCCGCTGTGACCGGCGCCGCCGTCAGACCGCGGGCGCCGCTGGCCAGCCTGACGTTCTGCAGCAGCCAGCGCCCGCCGCGGCCGTCCACCAGGCTGCCGCTACCGCCGGGCTCGGCCTGCCAGCGCCCGGTGGCCTCGGCGGTCAGCCGGGTGCCGGTGCCGGTGGGCCCGATCAGGCTCTCGGCCCAGGCCGGCGGCCGCACCGGGCTCTCTGCCGTCAGCGCCAGCTGATGCGCACGCTGGCTG
>JBBRJU010000352.1:0-3740 GCA_038218895.1 Burkholderiales bacterium | reverse complement strand
TCGACCCCACCACCGGCAGCGTGCGCTGGGAGGTGCCGGTCACCTCGCCGCGCGGCACCAACGAGGTGGAGCGCCTGAACGACCTGGTGGGCCCGGTGCTGCGCCTGGGCGACCAGTTCTGCGCGCGCGCCTTCCAGACCGCAGTGGGCTGCGTCGACATCAACGGGCCTGACAGTGCCAGCCTGCGCTGGAGCCGCAATGCCGGCGGCCAGCGCGCCATCGGTGGTGATGCCGACTTCATCTTCGGTGCCGATGGCGCCGACCGCTTCAGCGCCTGGAAGACCGGCGGCGGCGAACTGGTCTGGCAGAACGAGCGCCTGCTGTTCCGCGGCTTGAGCGCGCCGCTGTCGGCTGGCCGCACGGTGGTGGTCGGCGACCTGGAAGGTCAGGTGCACTTCCTCGACCGCGCCGACGGCAAGACCCTGCTGCGCCTGCCCACCGACGGCTCGCCAGTGGTCGCTCAGCCGGTTTTGGTGGGCACCACCATGCTGGTGGTCACCCGCAACGGCGGCCTGTTTGCCTTCCGCCCCGAGTGACGCTGTTCCCTCTTGAAAGTGCAAGCCCATGAAGCCGGTGATCGCCCTGGTGGGGCGGCCCAATGTGGGCAAGTCCACCCTGTTCAACCGCATCACCAAGAGCCGTGATGCGATCGTGGCCGACTTTTCCGGCCTCACGCGGGACCGCCACTACGGCGATGCGCGCCACAACGGCCGCGAACTGATCGTCGTCGACACCGGCGGTTTCGAGCCCGAGAAGCCCACCGGCATCGTGGCGATGATGGCGGCCCAGACCAAGGCTGCGGTGGCCGAGGCCGACGCCGTGGTCTTTGTCGTCGACGCCCGCAACGGCGTGACTGGCCAGGACCACGACATTGCGCGTTATCTGCGTGGTTCCAACAAGCGGGTGCTGCTGTGCGTCAACAAGGCCGAGGGCCTGGTCGATTCGCCGCTGCTGGCCGAATTCCACGAGTTGGGCATGGGCGAGCCGCATCCGGTCTCGGCCGCCCACGGCCAGGGCATCCGCAGCCTGCTCGATGCTGCGCTGGCCGACTTCTTCGGCCCCGAGGACGACGACGACCCGCTGGCCGATGGTGTCGACAAGCCCATCCGCCTGGCGGTTGCCGGCCGGCCCAACGTCGGCAAGAGCACGCTGATCAACACCTGGCTGGGTGAAGACCGGCTGGTGGCCTACGACCAGCCCGGCACCACCCGCGATGCCATCAGCGTGCCGTTCGAGCGTGGTGGCGTGAAGTTCGAGCTGATCGACACCGCCGGCCTGC
Source organism: Burkholderiales bacterium (assembly GCA_038218895.1). GTDB lineage: Bacteria > Pseudomonadota > Gammaproteobacteria > Burkholderiales > Burkholderiaceae_C > Pseudaquabacterium. The sequence goes on along the minus strand of JBBRJU010000352.1, from coordinate 2,461 downwards.
GCCGCAAGGGCAAGGTGTTCGAGGCGATCGAGAAGTTCTCGGTCGTCAAGACGCTGCAGGCGATTGCCGATGCCAACGTAGTCTTGCTGCTCGTCGATGCCACCCAGGGTGTCAGCGACCAGGACGCCCACATCGCCGGTTACATCCTGGAGAGCGGGCGTGCGGTGGTGGTGGCGGTCAACAAGTGGGAGGCTGTCGATGCCTACCAGCGGCAGATGTTCGAGCGCTCGGTCGAGCAGCGGCTAGCGTTTCTGAAGTTCGCACCGGTGCTGCACATCTCGGCGCTCAAGCGCCAGGGCCTGGGCCCGGTGTGGAAGGCGATCGCCGATGCCCATGCCTCGGCCACCCGCAAGATGCCCACGCCTGTGCTGACCCGATTGCTGCAGGACGCGGTGCAGCACCAGGCGCCGCAGCGCACCGGGGCCTTCCGGCCCAAGCTGCGCTACGCCCACCAGGGTGGCATGAACCCGCCCATCGTCGTGATCCACGGCAACGGGCTGGAGCATGTGACCGACGCGTACAAACGCTTCCTGGAAGGCCGGGTGCGTGCGCATTTCAAGCTCACCGGCACACCGCTGCGCATTGAATTCAAGTCCTCACGGAACCCTTTCGACGACGACAAGGTCTGACCTGCTGGTGTGCTTCTTTTGAGGCGCCTTCCCACGGTGCATCTGCACTTTTTCTGGTGTGATAAGGTCTCTTGCACCATCACTTTTCAACACGGAGCCATATCGTGAGCAACAAAGGGCAACTCCTGCAAGACCCTTTCCTGAACCTGCTTCGCAAGGAGCATGTGCCGGTGTCGATCTACCTCGTCAACGGCATCAAGCTTCAGGGTCACATCGAGTCGTTCGACCAGTACGTTGTCCTGTTGCGCAATACCGTGACGCAGATGGTCTACAAGCACGACATCTCTACCGTGGTCCCCGGCCGGCCGGTGAACTTCCACGCCAACGAGCCGATTGACCCGGCTTGAGCCGCCCTGCAGGCGCGGCCGCCTCCCCTCCCAACATCTTGAGCGCCCCGACGCGGGATGCTGCATTGCCAGCCACCGGGCCAGCGGACGCAGCACGCGTGGTGCTGGTGGGTGTCGACTTCGGCAACGGTCAGCACTTTGATCCCACGCTGGATGAACTGGCCCTGCTGGCTGAGAGCGCTGGCGATGTGCCGGTCGAGCGGGTGATCGCGCGGCGCAAGTCGCCCGACCCGGCGCTGTTCGTCGGCAGCGGCAAGGCTGAAGAAATCAAGTTGCTGGTGCAGATGCATGGTGCAGAGTGCGTGATCTTCGACCAGGCGTTGTCGCCGGCCCAGCAGCGCAACCTGGAGCGCACGCTGGGTGTGGCGGTGGCCGACCGCACCGCATTGATCCTGGAAATCTTCGCCCAGCGGGCGCAGAGCCACGAAGGCAAGTTGCAGGTGGAACTGGCGCGGCTGCAATACCTGGGCAGCCGCCTGGTGCGCCGCTGGACCCACCTGGAGCGCCAGACCGGCGGCGCCGGCCAGCGCGGCGGCCCGGGCGAAGCGCAGATCGAACTCGACAAGCGCATGATCGGCGAGCGGGTGAAGGCGTTGAAGGCGCGCCTGGTGAAGGTGAAGCGCCAGCGCAACACCCAACGCCACGCACGCCGCAACAGCGGCAGTTTGCGTGTGTCCCTGGTGGGCGACACCAACGCCGGCAAGAGCACCTTGTTCAATGCGCTGGTGAAGGCGCGTGTGTATGCGGCCGACCAACTGTTTGCCACGCTCGACACCACCACCCGCTCGCTCTACCTCGAGGCACTGGGTGGCACGGTGTCGCTGTCAGACACCGTGGGCTTCATCCGCGACCTGCCGCACAAGTTGGTCGAGGCCTTCGAGGCCACGCTGCAGGAGGCCTGCGATGCCGACCTGCTGCTGCACGTGGTGGACGCGTCCAGTCCGGTGCTGCAGGAGCAGCGTGATGAAGTCGAGCGGGTGCTGGCCGAGATTGGCGCGGCCCAGGTCCCACAGATCCTGGTCTTCAACAAGCTCGACCAGGTCGACCCGCTGCCGCGTCTGCTGCAAGACTGGGTCGAGCGCCCCGGCGCTGCTGCGGTGCCGCGGGTGTTCGTGAGCGCGCTGCGTGGCACCGGCCTGGACACGCTGCGCGCCCTGATTGCGCGTGTTGCGGCCTCGGGTGGCTTGAATCCCCCGGGCCAGTCCCCAACTGACGGGCTGTCGGAGACGCCAGCCGATCCAGACACCGCCCAGACCCCTGCAAGTGCCCCGTTACCATCGGCGATGACATGACCATGCATTCCAAATTTCACTCCGTTGCGCCTGGTGCGCCCTGGCCAGCACGTTTCGGTGCGGTGGCGCATGCTGCCAAGGCGCTCGCCCTCGGCATGCTGCGCCGGCCGCGCCCGATGCTCGCCACCGGTGGCCGCAATGACGGCCCGCCCGATCTGGACGAACTCTGGCGCGATTTCAACCGCAAGCTGAC
>JBBRJU010000351.1:0-3740 GCA_038218895.1 Burkholderiales bacterium | reverse complement strand
CACCAAGGCCAGCGGCATCGGCCGTGAAGGTGGCACCTGGAGCTATGAGGTGTTTCTGGAGCCGAAGAACATCGCGGTCTCGCTCGGCAACCACCACATTCCCCACTGGGGGACGGCGTGAACGCCGCCCCCATGGGGGTGTCCGTTGCGCCCCTCCCCACCCTCCCCCGTGGGGAGGGCCAACGTCCTCGGAACGTCTGATGGGAACCCTCGCCCTCGCCGCCAAGATCTCCCACGTGCCGTCGATGTACCTGAGCGAGCTGCCCGGCCCGCGCCACGGCACCCGGCAAGACGCCATCGACGGCCACCATGAGATCGCCCGCCGCTGCAAGGCGCTGGGCGTGGACACGCTGGTGGTGTTCGACACCCACTGGCTGGTCAATGCCGGCTACCACATCAACTGCGCGCCGCACTTCCAGGGCACCTACACCAGCAACGAGTTGCCGCACTTCATCAGCAACCTGCCCTATGCGTCGCCCGGCAACCCGGCGCTGGGCCAGCTGCTGGCGCGGGTGGCCAACGCCCACGGCGTGGAGACCCTCGCCCACCACGCCACCACGCTGGCGCCTGAATACGGCACCCTGGTGCCGCTGCGCTACATGAATGCCGACCAGCACTTCAAGGTGGTCAGCGTGTCGGCGCTGTGCATGGCGCATTACCTGAACGATTCGGCCCGGCTGGGCTGGGCCTTCCGCCAGGCGGTGGAACAGCACTACGACGGCACCGTGGCCTTCCTGGCCAGCGGCAGCCTGAGCCACCGCTTTGCCCAGAACGGCCTGGCGCCCGAATACGCCTTCAAGCTGTGGAGCCCGCTGCTGGAGCGTCTGGACCGCAGCGTGGTGCAGATGTGGCAGGCCGCCGAATGGGCCGACTTCTGCGCCATGCTGCCCGAGTACGCGGCCAAGGGCCATGGCGAAGGCTTCATGCACGACACCGCGATGCTGCTGGGCGCGCTGGGCTGGTCGGCCTACGACGCGCCGGCCGAGGTGGTGACACCGTACTTCGGTGCCTCGGGCACCGGGCAGATCAATGCGCTGCTCCCGGTCACGCCGCAGGACGGCCGCGCCATCCCCGCCGCCCAGGCGTCGGCCGCCGATGGATTCAGCCGGGTCACGACACGCCTCTGAACGGAATCCCCACGATGCTGCCCCCCGACACCACCCAGGCCCTGGCCCGCACGCTGTACCAGGCCCGCAAGGCCCGCACCGCGCTGCGCCACTTCTCGGCCCAGCACCCGGGCATGACCATCGACGACGGCTACGCCATCCAGCGCGCCTGGGTGGCGCTGGAACTGGCCGACGGCCGCAGCATCCAGGGCCGCAAGATCGGCCTGACCTCGCGGGCGATGCAGCTGTCCAGCCAGATCGACGAGCCCGACTTCGCGCCGCTGATGGACGACATGTTCTTCAGCGCCGGCACCGACATCCCGTTCAACCGCTTCATCGCGCCGCGCATCGAGGTGGAGCTGGCCTTCGTGCTGGGCCGGCCGCTGCAGGGCCCGGGCGCCACGTTGTTCGACGTGCTGCGCGCCACCGACTACGTGGTGCCGGCCATCGAGATCATCGACGCCCGCATCGAGCAGTTCGACCGCGACACCAAGGCGCCGCGCAAGGTGTTCGACACCATCAGCGATTTCGCCGCCAACGCCGGCATCGTGCTGGGCGGGCGGCCGGTCAAGCCCGACGCGGTGGACCTGCGCTGGGTGGGCGCGCTGCTGCACAAGAACGGCGTGGTGGAAGAAACCGGCCTGGCCGCCGCCGTGCTGAACCACCCCGCCAACGGCGTGGCCTGGCTGGTCAACAAGATTGCGCCGCACGGCGAGCAGCTGAACGCCGGTGACGTGGTGCTGGCCGGCTCGTTCACCCGGCCGACGATGGCGGTGGCGGGCGACAGCTTCCACGCCGACTACGGGCCGTTGGGGTCGGTGGCGTTTCGCCTGGTCTGAGAGCCTGCCCACAACCCGCATGCCTGCTGCCGCCACCCGGGCGATGATGCAGGCCCTGACCACCCGCCGCCACGCTTGAACGCCGGCTGCCTCACTGCCCGAGCCCATGGACAACTTCTCGAATTCCCAGACCGTGCACAAGCACGTGGTGGCCACCCGCGGTGGCGTGGTGGCAGCCCAGCACCGGCGCGCTGCCGAAGTGGGCGCGGCCGTACTGGAGGCCGGGGGGGATGCGGTGGACGCCGCAGTGGCCACCTCGTTTGCCATCGGCGTGGTCGAGCCCTGGATGAGCGGCCCGGCCGCCGGCGGCTGCATGACGCTGTGGCGCGCCGACACCGGCCGCGCCGCCGTGGTCGACTACGGCATGCGCGCGCCGCAGGCGCTGAACCCGGCCGACTACCCGCTGGCCGGCGACGGCCGCACCGCCGACTTGTTCCCCTGGCCGAGCGTGGTGGGCGACCGCAACCAGCAGGGCGCCACCGCCGTGGCCGTTCCCGGCGTGGTGGCAGGCATGGCCCTGGCGCATGCACGCCACGGCCGCCTGCCCTGGCGTGAGCTGGTGCTGCCCGCCGCCGCGCTGGCCACGCAGGGGATGATCGCCGACTGGTACTCCGGCCTGCTCACTGCGTCCACCGCCCGCGCGCTGTCCCTCGACCCGGACGCCGCCCGCATGTTCCTCGACGACGGCCTGTTTGCCATCGTCGAAGGCTGGACCGCCACCACCACGCGCCACCTCGACCAATCGGCATTTGCGCGCACGCTCGAGCAGATCGCCGCCGAGGGTGCCGACACCTTCTACCGTGGCGGCATCGCCGAAACACTGGTGCGCGATGTGCAGGCCAAGGGTGGCTGCCTGGGCCTGGACGACCTGGCCAGCTACCGCGCCGAATGGGTGCAGCCGCTGACCATCGCCTACCGCAGCGGCCGCATCCATGCCCCGCCAGGGCTGACCGGCGGCCCCACGCTGGCCGCCGCGCTGGCCGTGCTCGACAGTGACGCCCCACCGCAGGCCGGCGGCCCCGGCGCGGCCAGCACCCTGGCCATGGCCCGTGCACTGCACGCCGCCTTCGACGCCCGCCTGCGCGGCATGGGCGACCATTATTCACCCAAGGCACCGGGCTGCACCACCCACTTCAGCATCGTCGACCGGCACGGCAACATGGCCTCGGTCACGCAGACCCTGCTGTCGATCTTCGGATCGCGCGTGGTCTCACCCGGCACCGGCCTGCTGCTGAACAACGGCATCCTGTGGTTCGACCCCGAGCCGGGCAAGCCCAATTCACTGGCCCCGGGCAAGCGCTGCCTGGCCAACTATTGCCCGGTGGTGGGCGAGGCGGCCGACGGCCGGCGCTTTGCGCTGGGCGCCTCGGGCGGCCGCAAGATCCTGGGTGCGGTGCTGCAGCTGGCCAGCTTCCTGGTGGACCATGGCATGGACCTGGAAGCCGCCTTCCACCAGCCGCGCATCGACATCAGCGGCAACCAGCGCCAATTGCTGGCCGACCTGGCCCTGCCGACCGAGGTGCAGGCTGCGCTGGCCACCGAATTCACCGTCACGCGCACCAGGCGCCAGCCCCACCCCTATGCCTTTGCCTGCCCGGCCGGCGTGCTGCGCCAGGGCGACTGGAACAGCGGCTGCACCGAGGTGGCGTCACCCTGGGGTGACGCCATCGCCGAGCGGATGGCGGGCTGACCGCCTGAAGGGGTGGCCGAGCGCAGGCGCGGCCCGCTGCACCGCCGTTCAGTCCGGCACCGGCCCCAGCATGGCCGCCGGCTGCACCCAGGCATCGAACTCGGC
>JBBRJU010000350.1:0-3751 GCA_038218895.1 Burkholderiales bacterium | reverse complement strand
AGCACCCGGGCTGCAGGCGGCCAGGGCCGCCAGCAAGGGCAGCAGCAGCCAGGCGGGCGCGCTGGCGCAGGGTGTCAGGGAAATGTGGGGCATGGTCGGCGGCATCAACGGCAAATGGAACAGCGGCAAATGGAACGGCTGACGGGACAGCGGCAGGTGGACCAGCGGCATGGCCGCGCCAGCTGCGCGTCAGGCAGGGTCGGTGGGAACGATCTTGGCACACGGTTGCAGAAGGCGGTTTGGCAGAGGCTCGCCGCTGCGCGCGCGCGGGCAGGCCGGCTCATGGCGCGGCCACACTTGCACCAGCACCAGCACCAGCACCCGCACCCGCACCCGCACCCGCACCCAAATCCGCATCCACATCCACATCCACATCCACATCCACATCCACATCCGCAACTGCAACCGCAGCGCGGCGGCGCTGCTCGTGGTCGATCATCGCCAGGCCCTGGCGCAGCAGGCAATCGGCCCAGCGCCCGATGGCGTCAGGCGCCTGGTTGAGCTGCGGTGCCACGGCGTCGGTCACGTCGCGCCCCAGGTGCAGGTGCACGCCCAGGGCCGACAGGCAGATCACCAGCCGGTGCAGGTCGTCGTCCGCTTGCGCCAGACCCAGGTGGCGGCACAGCAGGGCCACCAAGGCGTCATGCATCGGGCGGATGCCGTCGTTGACTTCCTGGTCCCACAGACCGGTGGGCTCGATCATCTCGCGCATGCGCAGCTTCACGCACAGCCGGCCGTCGTCGCCCAGGGCCAGCGGCTCGGTGAAATGGGCATAAAAAGCGCGCAGCGCGGCGTCCAGCGGCAGCGGCGTGCCCGCGCACGCGGCCAGGCTGTTGGCCACCTCGCCCAGCGGCTCGAAAAACGCGGCCCGGTACAAGCCGGCCTTGTCGCCGAAGTAATAGCTGATGGCGGCCACATTGGCGCCGGCAAGCTGGGCCAGTTCCCGCGTGGTGGTGGCGGCAAAGCCCTGGTGCGCGAACAGCCGCAGGCCGGCGCGCACCAGGCGGGCCCGGGCGGGGTCGGGCTCGGCACCGGGCGGGGCAGTGACGGGCGCGGGCCGAACGGGGGGCGGAACCATGGCACACAGTTTATCGAAGTGAATCAAACGTTTGATCAACCCTGGCGGACTTCCGGGTTTCTGCGGCGCAGGCAGCTGCCGCATCCGGCTGCGTTCTTGATCTGGCTGCTTGTGCGGGTCGGGCCGGCGGCATAGGCTGATCCTGACCCTGACCCACCCATTCCAAGCGCGCCCGCCCTGCGGAAGGTGTGCACCGCGAGCGCCCAACCGCCCGAGAGGGCAAGGAGACACGCCATGTCCAGCCCACAACCCCTGCCGCTCGCCGCCGCCCCTGCCGCCGCCGACAGCGCCGACCGTGCCGACGCCACGGTGCAGGTCAGCGACATCCGCACCCTGGCCCTGGTGGGCCCGGCCGGCGCCGGCAAGACCAGCCTGGCCGAAGCCCTGCTCGCCGCCAGCGGCGCCATCGGCAGCGCGGGCAGCGTGGAACGCGGCAGCACCGTGGGTGACCATGACCCGCTGGCGCGGCGCATGCAGCATTCACTGCAGTCGGCCGTGCTGCACTGCCACTGGCGCGGCAGCCGCATCCACCTGATCGACACCCCAGGCGCGCCCGATTTCATCGGCCTCAGCCTGTCGGCACTGGAAGCGGTGGACACCGCCATGGTGGTGGTCAACGCCGCCACCGGCGTCGAACCGATGGCGCTGCGCATGATGCAGCACGCCGCCGAGCGTGGGCTGGACCGGGTGGTGGTGGTCAACCGCATCGACGCCCCGGGCGTGGATCTGGCGGCGGTGCTGGCGCAGATCCAGGCCAGCTTCGGCCGCGAATGCCTGCCGCTGAACCTGCCGATCACCACACCCGACGGTGGCCCGGTGCAGGTGGTCGATGCCTTCTTCAACCGCAGCGGTGACAGCGATTTCGGCCCGGTGGAGGCCGCCCACCGCGCCCTGGTGGAGCAGGTGGTCGAGGTTGACAGCGCCTTCGTCGAGCGCTACCTGGAAGACGGCGACGTGGACGCCAGCGCGCTGCATGCGCCGCTGGTGCAGGCGCTGCGCGAGGGCCATCTGATTCCGGTGTTCTTCGTCTCGGCGCGCACCGGTGCCGGCGTGGCCGCGCTGCTCGATGTCATCGGCCAGCTGCTGCCGCACCCCGGCGAAGGCAACCCGCCCGCCTTCCTGCGCGGCGAGGGCGCCGAGGCGGTGCCGATGCAGGCCCGACCCGACCCGGCCCTGCCTGTGCTGGCGCATGTGTTCAAGGTGACGGTGGACCCGTACATCGGCAAGCTGGCGGTGCTGCGGGTGCACCAGGGCACGGTCCGCCAGGGCGCGATGCTCTACGTGGGTGACGGCCGCAAGCCGTTCCGCGTGGCCCACCTCTATCGGCTGCAGGGCAAGACCCACACCGAGGTGGCGCATGCGCTGCCGGGCGACATCTGCGCCATCGCCAAGGTCGACGCGCTGCACTTCGACGCGGTGCTGCACGACGCTGCCGAAGACGACCACATCCACCTGGCGCCGCTGCCGCTGCCCGAGCCGGTGCACGGCCTGGCACTGCGCCCGAAGCGCCGTGGTGACGAACAGCGGCTGTGGGACACCCTGGCCAAGCTGGTGGACGAAGATGTCTGCCTGAAGGTGGTGCACCTGGCCGGCACCAACGAAACCGTGGTCTACGGCCTGGGCGAGCTGCACCTGCGCATGCTGCTGGAACGGCTGCGGGAGCTGCACCGCTTCGACGTCGACACCCAGCCGCCCCGCATTGCCTACCGCGAGACCGCGACCAGCACCGCCGAGGGCCACCACCGCCACAAGAAGCAGAGCGGCGGCGCCGGCCAGTTCGGCGAGGTGCTGCTGCGGGTGGAGCCGCTGCCCCGCAGTGCGGGCTTCAGGTTTGTCGACGCGGTCAAGGGCGGCACCATCCCGGGTGTCTACATCCCGGCGGTGGAAAAGGGCGTGCGCGAGGCCATGGCCGCAGGCGCCATCTCCGGCCACCCGGTGGTCGACGTGTGTGTGACCGTGCTCGACGGCAAGCACCACAGTGTGGACAGCAAGGAGATCGCCTTCGTCGCCGCCGGGCGCAAGGCCTTCCTGGCGGCGATGCGCGAGGCCAAGGCCATCGTGCTGGAACCGATCGTCGACCTGCAGATCAGCGCCCCGGCCGCCGCCATGGGCGACATCACCGGCGACCTGGCCGCGCGCCGCGGCATGGTGTCGGGCACCGAGACCGGTGCGCTCGGCACGGTGGTGATCCAGGGCCAGGCGCCGCTGGCCGAACTGGCCGACTACCAGACCCGGCTGAACGCCATGACCAGCGGCGCGGGCCGCTACACGCTGGCGCTGTCACACCATGCCGCCGTGCCACCCAGCCTGCAGCAGCAGCTGGTGGCGGGCTGGCAGGCGGGCGACGACGCGTAGGTGGCGCCTGCCGATCGGCAGATCGGCGGGCGGTCGGGCGGCAGCGTGTGGCTGGCTGGCTCGTGGCTGGCTGGCTGGCTGACTGGCCAGGCCCTGGCCGCAGCAGGCGCGGCGGGCGTGGCGCGCGCCATCCGCCTGCTGCGCGACGAGTTGGAGATCACGGTAGCGCTGACCGGTTGCGCCACGCTCGACGACATCGGCCCCGACCGGCTCTGGCCCGCCTGAGGCTGGCGTGTTCGCGGCTGCAGCAAGTGGCCGCCGCCAAGCCCGGCGGCCGCCCTGCGAACAAGCCGGTGCCAATGCGGATTTATCATCTGG
>JBBRJU010000349.1:0-3759 GCA_038218895.1 Burkholderiales bacterium | reverse complement strand
CGGTCTCGCGCTGGCTGCTGCCCTCGGGCAACCACAGGTCCACCAGCACTTCGGGCCGGCTGGAATCGGGGAAGAACTGCTGCTGCACCTTGCCCAGGAACACGATACCGCCACCGAACAGCACCACGGTCAGCGCCAGGGTGATCCAGCGGTGGTGCACGCAGGCATGCACCAGGCGCCGAAAGCCCGAATAGAACGGCGTGTCGAACAGCTCGTGCGGCTGGCCGGCCACCTGCTTGCGGGTGTGCAACAGCCAGGCGCCCAGGTAGGGCACGAAATACACCGACACCACCCAGCTGATGACCAGCGCCGCCGAGGTGACGGCGAAGATGGCGAAGGTGTACTCGCCGGTGGTCGACTTGGCCAGGCCGATCGGCAGGAAGCCGGCTGCGGTGATCAGCGTGCCGGTCAGCATCGGCATGCTGGTCACCTCGTAGGCATAGGTGGCCGCGCTCTTCTTGTCCCAGCCCTCTTCGAGCTTGCGCACCATCATCTCCACCGCAATGATGGCGTCGTCCACCAGCAGGCCCAGGGCGATGATCAGGCTGCCCAGGCTGATCTTGTGCAGGCCCACACCCCAATAGAACATGGTGATGAAGGTGATGGCCAGCACCAGCGGGATGGTGATGCCCACCACCAGGCCGGGCCAGATGTCGATGCTGAACTTCAGAAACCCTGGCCGGGTGTGCAGCCCCAGGCTGAGAAAGCTGACCGCCAGCACCACCACCACCGCCTCGATCAGCACCTTGACAAACTCATTGACCGACCGGGTGACGGCTGCAGGCTGGTCCTGCACCTGCTCGAGCGTGACACCGGCGGGCAGGTCGGCGCGCAGCTGCGTCATGCGCGCCTGCAGGGCCTTGCCCAGGTCGACGATGTCGCCGCCCTTGGCCATCGACACCCCCAGCGCGATGACCTGCTTGCCCTGGTGGCGCACCTTGACCGCAGGCGGGTCGATGGTGCCGCGGCGGATGTCGGCGATGTCGCCCAGGCGCAGCGTGCTGGCCTGGCCGGTGGCGCTGTTGACGGCCCGGATCGGCAAGCGCCGCAGGTCGTCGACCGAGCGCAGCGCGCCTTGCACCCGCACCTGGAAGTTCTGCGTCCCGGCGTCGAGCACGCCCGCGCCCTCCACCGCATTCTGTGCGGCCAGCTGGCCGATCACCTGGTTGAAGTCCAGCCCCAGTGCCGCCAGCCGCTTCTGCGAGATCTCGACGAAAATCTTCTCTGCCTGGGCGCCGAACACCTCCACCTTGGCCACGTCGCGCACGCGCAGCAGCTGTGCGCGCACACTCTCGGAGAACACGCGCAACTCCTCGTCGGAGAAGCCGTCGGCCGACAGCGCAAAGATGCTGCCGTAGACATCGCCGAAGTCGTCGTTGAAGACTGGTCCGACCACCCCCTGCGGCAGGGTGCTGCGCATGTCGGCGATCTTCTTGCGCACCTGGTACCAGGTGGCGGGCACGTCCTTGGGCGGCGCGCTGTCCTTCAACTCCAGCAGGGTGTGCGATTCGCCCGGCTTGGTGTAGCTGCGGATCACGTCGCTGTTGGGCACTTCCTGCAGCGTGCGCTCGATCTTGTCGGTCACCTGTTCGGCCATCTGCTGTGCGGTGGCGCCGGGCCAGAAGGCCTGCACCACCATCACCCGGAAGGTGAACGGCGGGTCTTCGTCCTGCCCCAGCTGGAAGTAGGCGGCGACACCCAGCACCATCATCACCACCATCAGGTAGCGGGTGAGGGCCGGGTGCTCCAGCGCCCAGCGCGAGATGTTGAAACCGGAGGACGTGGCGCCCGGGGTCGGCGTGTGCTGCATGGCGGCGCTCAGCGGGCAGCGGATGAGGCAGCGGCCGGCGTCGCCGATGACGCCGGGGTGGCAGCCGAAGGCGCGGCAGCCGCCCCCGGCTCGGCATACCAGCGCACCGCCTGGCCGGGCGTGAGCGTGTGCACACCCGCCGTCACCACGGCCTGGCCGGGCTGCAGCCCATCGGCCACCACCACCAGGTTGCCGTCCGCGCCGGCCACCGTGATGGCTTGCGGCCGCACCGTCATCGCCGCGCGGTCGACCAGCCAGACGCTGGCCTGGCCAGCCTGCTCGAACACCGCCGTCAAAGGCAGCTTGATCACGCCGGGCACCGGCGGCATGGCCACCAGCACCGTGGCGGTCTGGCCCAGGCGCAGGTCGGTGCGGCCGATGTCGGCACGGACCAGAAAGGTGCGGGTCACCGGGTCGGCCGCAGCCGCCACCTCGCGCACCGTGGCGGGCACAGTGGCCGCACTGCCCCAGGGCTTGAGCTGCAGTGCACCGGGCCGGCCCAGCGCTGCACGCATGTCGGCGGCACGGTCCTCGGGCACGCTGAACACGGCGTCGCGCGGGCCGTCGTGGGCCAGGCGCAAGACCGGCGCACCGGCGCTCAGCACCGTGCCGGGTTCGGCATCCACGGCGGTGACGATGCCCGGCACATCGGCCGTCAGCACCGCGTAGCCGGCCTGGTTGGCCTGCAGCCTGGCCTGGGCCATCGCCTGCGCAGCCTGACTGCGGGTGGCTTGCAGCGATGCGTCGCGCCGTTCCAGTTCGACACCGCTGATGAAGCCCTGCGCCCGCAGCGTGGCGTAGCGCTTGAACTCCGCTTCGGCAAAGGCCAGCTGCGCCTGCGCTGCGGCCAGAGACGCCCGCGCAGCCTCCTGCCCCAGGCGCAGGTCACCGGGGTCGATCTCGGCCAGCGCCTGGCCGGCCTTGACCACGTCGCCCACATTCACCATGCGCCGCACCAGCTTGCCGCCAACGCGGAACGACGGTCGGCTCTCGGCCCGGGCGCGCACCTCGGCCGGATATTCATGCAGCAGGTTGGCGTTGCCAGCCTGCACAGTGACGGTGCGCACCGCCCGCACCGGCTCGGGTGCGGGGGCGGGTTTGCTGCAGGCCGCGAGCAGACAGACGAGAACCAGGGGCAGCAAGGCAAGGCGCATGAACAGGGCCGTTGGGTTGAAAGAGGGCCGTCAGGCACACACAGCGCACCACGCACCATCACTAATGACTGACTGGTCAGTAATATAGGAGTCGGATTGCGTGCTGTCAAATCGGCGTGCAGGCGTCACGCGTGCCGATCGCACACGAACCGCGTGCCAGTCGCGTGCCAGTCGCGTGCCAGTCGCGTGCCAATTGCGTCCGGTTTGCGTCCGGATTGCGTGCCGCTCGCGTCCGGATCGGGCGCAAATCGGCCGCGCGGCGGCGCCCAGGCAGCCGCCAGCCGACAATCGCATGGTGAGCGTTGACCACTACGAAAACTTTCCCGTCGCGTCGCTGCTGTGCCCGCCCGCCATGCGTGCCGGCGTGACCGCCCTCTACCACTTCGCCCGCACGGCCGACGACATCGCCGACGAGGGCGATGCGCCAGGCGAGGTCCGCCGCCAGCAACTGCAGCATTACCAGCAGGCGCTGCTGGCCGCTGCCGCCGGCCAGCCCGTGCCGGGCGCCTGGGCGCCAGTGTTCGGCCCGCTGGCGCAGGCCATCACCCGGCACCAGCTGCCACTGGGCCTGCTGACCGACCTGCTGGACGCGTTCACGCAGGACACCCACAACCCCCGCTATGCCGACCGGGCCCAGTTGCTGGACTACTGCCGTCGCTCGGCCAACCCCATCGGCCGGCTGATGCTGCACATGGCCGGTGTGCAGGGCGGCACCGCGCTGGCCCAGTCCGATGCAATCTGCAGCGCGCTGCAATTGATCAACTTCTGGCAGGACCCCAGCGTGGACCTGCCACG
>JBBRJU010000348.1:0-3767 GCA_038218895.1 Burkholderiales bacterium | reverse complement strand
TGATGCTGCGCACCCACTCCCAGACCAGCGGCTGGAGCCTGACCGAGCAGGACCCGTACAACAACGTGGTGCGCACCACCATCGAGGCGATGGCGGCGGTGTTCGGCGGCACGCAGAGCCTGCACACCAACAGCTTCGACGAGGCCATCGCGCTGCCCACCGAGTTCTCGTCGCGCATCGCCCGCAACACCCAGCTGATCATCCAGGAAGAGACCCACATCACCAGCGTGGTCGACCCCTGGGCCGGCAGCTACATGATGGAAAAGCTCACCCAGGACATGGCCGACGCCGCCTGGGCCATCATCGAAGAAGTCCACACCATGGGCGGCATGACCAAGGCGGTGGACAGCGGCTGGGCCAAGCTGAAGATCGAGGCCAGCGCGGCCGAGAAGCAGGCCCGCATCGACAGCGGCAAAGATGTGATCGTCGGGGTCAACAAGTACAAGCTCAAGACCCAGGACGCCGTGGACGCGCGTGCCATCGACAACGTGGCCGTGCGTGACAGCCAGATCGCCCGGCTGCAGCAGATCAAGGCCAGCCGCGATGGCACCCAGGTGCAGGCTGCGCTGGCTGCGCTGACTGCCGCTGCCCAGACAGGCCAGGGCAACCTGCTGGCGCTGAGCATCGACGCCATCCGCCTGCGTGCCACCGTGGGCGAGGTGAGTGATGCACTGGAGGCGGTGTACGGCCGCCACCGTGCCGACATCCAGAAGGTGACCGGCGTCTACGCTGCCGCCTACGATTCGGCCGAGGGCTGGGACAAGTTGAAGGCCGAGATCGCCGCGTTTGCCGACGCCGAGGGCCGCCGCCCCCGGGTGATGATCGCCAAGCTGGGCCAGGACGGCCATGACCGCGGCGCCAAGGTGGTGGCCACGGCATTTGCCGACCTGGGCTTCGACGTCGACATGGGCCCGCTGTTCCAGACCCCCGAGGAATGCGCCCGCCAGGCGATTGAGAACGATGTGCATGCGGTGGGCATCAGCACCCTGGCAGCCGGCCACAAGACCCTGGTGCCGGCCATCATTGCCGAGCTGAAAAGCCAGGGTGCAGGCGACATCATCGTGTTCGTCGGCGGGGTGATCCCGGCGCAGGACTACGGCTTCCTGTACGACGCGGGTGTCAAGGGCATCTACGGGCCCGGCACGCCGATCCCGGCCAGCGCCAAGGATGTGCTCGAACAGATCCGCAGCGCACAAGCGGCGTGACCCGCGCCACCCTGGACCTGCACGACCTGCGCCCGACGCTGGCGGACCGCGATGACGACAACCTGCATTGATGCCACGCTGCCTGCGCCTGACCAGGCGTTGCTGGCGGCGGTGACCGGTGCGCCCGGCGCGGCCCAGCGCCGCGCTGTGGCCAAGACCATCACCCTGCTGGAATCCACCCGGCCCGACCACCGCGCGCGTGCTGACGCACTGCTCAACGCGCTGCTGCCACACAGCGGCCACAGCTTCCGCCTGGGCATCAGTGGCGTGCCTGGCGTGGGCAAGAGCACCTTCATCGAGGCGCTGGGCCTGTTCCTGATCGCGCGCGGCCACCGGGTGGCGGTGCTGGCGGTCGACCCATCGTCCAGCGTGAGCGGCGGTTCTATCCTGGGCGACAAGACCCGCATGGAGCGGCTGTCGATGGACACCCGGGCCTACATCCGCCCCAGCCCCAGCAGCGGCACGCTGGGCGGTGTGGCCGAGAAGACACGCGAGGCCATGCTGGTCTGCGAGGCCGCCAATTTTGACGTGGTCATCATTGAGACCGTGGGCGTGGGCCAGAGCGAGACCGCAGTGGCCGGCATGACCGACATGTTCGTGCTGCTGCAGCTGCCCAATGCCGGAGACGACCTGCAGGCCATCAAGAAGGGCGTGATGGAGCTGGCCGATCTGGTGGTGATCAACAAGGCCGACATCGACGAGGCGGCCGCCACCCGGGCGCGGGCGCAGATCACGTCGTCCCTGCGGCTGATCGCCAGCATCGGCGCCCATGGCGACCCCCACCATGGCCACCATGCCCACGCCGACCGTGCGCGCTGGCACCCCGAGGTGCTGCAGCTCAGTGCGCTCAAGGGTTCCGGGCTGGACGCATTCTGGGATGCCATCACGCGGTTTCGCAGCCAGCAGACGGCCAACGGCCGCCTCGCGGCGCGCCGCCACACGCAAGACCAGGCCTGGATGTGGAGCCTGATCGGCGCCGGCCTGACGCAGCGCTTCAAGGTCCATCCGGCGGTCACCGCCGCCTTGCCGCAGCTGACCGATGCCGTGCGTGCGGGGCGTGTGGCGGCTTCGGTCGCCGCACGCCGCTTGCTCGACCTGTTTTCCTGAATCCGAACGAGGAGAGATTGCAAATGCACGACATCCAACAAAAGCTGGAGGCCATGCGCGCCGAGGCCCGTCTGGGCGGCGGCACCAAGCGCATTGCCGCGCAGCATGCCAAGGGCAAGCTCACCGCGCGTGAACGGCTGGAGCTGCTGCTCGACGAAGGCAGCTTCGAAGAGTGGGACATGTTCGTCGAGCACCGCTGTGCCGACTTCGGCATGGACCAGAACAAGATCCGCGGTGACGGTGTCGTCACTGGCTACGGCATGATCAACGGCCGCCTGGTGTTCGTCTTCAGCCAGGACTTCACCGTCTTCGGCGGTGCGCTCAGCGAGGCCCACGCCGAGAAGATCTGCAAGGTGATGGACCAGGCGATGAAGGTGGGCGCGCCGGTGATCGGCCTGAATGATTCAGGTGGTGCGCGCATCCAGGAAGGTGTCGCGTCGCTCGGTGGTTATGCCGACGTGTTCCAGCGCAATGTGATGGCCAGCGGCGTGATCCCGCAGATCAGCATGATCATGGGGCCCTGCGCCGGCGGCGCGGTGTACAGCCCGGCCATGACCGACTTCATCTTCATGGTCAAGGACAGCAGCTACATGTTCGTCACCGGCCCCGAGGTGGTCAAGACGGTGACGCATGAGGAGGTGACGGCCGAGGAACTGGGCGGCGCCGGCACCCACACCAGCCGCAGCGGCGTGGCCGACCTGGCCTTCGAGAACGATGTCGAAGCCATCCTGATGCTGCGGCGCTTCTACAACTACCTGCCGCTGAACAACAAGCAAAAGCCGCCGATGCGCCCCAGCGCCGACCGGGCGGACCGGCTGGACATGAGCCTGGATACGCTGGTGCCCGACAACGCCAACAAGCCCTACGACATCAAGGAACTGATCCTGAAGGTGGTGGACGATGGTGATTTTTTCGAACTGCAGCCGGAACATGCCAAGAACATCGTCATCGGCCTGGGCCGCATGGAAGGCCAGACCGTGGGCATCGTGGCCAACAACCCGCAGGTGCTGGCCGGCTGTCTGGACATCAAGAGCAGCATCAAGGCGGCGCGATTTGTGCGCTTCTGCGATGCCTTCAACATCCCGGTGGTCACCTTCGTCGACGTGCCCGGCTTCATGCCCGGCACCAGCCAGGAATACGGCGGCATCATCAAGCACGGTGCCAAGCTGCTCTATGCCTACGCCGAGTGCACAGTGCCCAAGATCACCGTGATCACGCGCAAGGCCTACGGCGGTGCCTACGACGTGATGAGCTCAAAGCACCTGCGTGGCGATGTGAACTTTGCCTGGCCCAACGCCGAGATCGCAGTGATGGGCGCCAAGGGCGCGGTGGAGATCATCTTCCGCGAGGACAAGGCCAACCCCGAAAAGCTGGCGGCGCGCGAAGCCGAGTACAAGGCCCGCTTTGCCAACCCGTTCGTGGCCGGCAGCCGCGGCTTCATCGACGACGTGATCC
>JBBRJU010000347.1:0-3767 GCA_038218895.1 Burkholderiales bacterium | reverse complement strand
AACCCGCTGGGCGTGGTGGCTGCTGCCATCTTCGTGGCTGGCATCCTGGTCGGCGCCGACAGCATGGGCCGCGCGGTGGGCGTGCCCACCTACATTGCCGACGTCATCGTCGCGGTGAGCCTGATCACGATGCTGGTCGCCACTCTGCTGACGCAGTACCGCATCCGCTGGCGCCATGGCTGAGGTGCTTGATTTGCTGCTGGCCGCACCCTTCTGGGTGGCGGTGCTGCGCATTGCCACGCCGCTGATCCTGGGCACGCTGGGTGTGCTGCTGTGCGAGCGTGCGGGGGTGCTGAACCTGGGTGTCGAAGGCATCATGGTGGCCGGCGCGTTTGCCGGTTGGCTGGGCGCCTACAACGGCCTGGGCTTGTGGGGCGGCGTGCTGGTGGCAGCGGCGGTGGGCGCGGCCTTCGGCGCGCTGCATGCGCTGTTGACGGTCACGCTCACCCTGTCGCAGCATGTATCGGGCCTGGGCATCACCCTGCTGGCCACCAGCCTGGCCAGCTTTGCCTACCGCGTCAGCTTCCCCAAGGTGGACAGCCCGCCCACGATCACGCCGTTTGCGCCGATGGCCTGGTTGCCGATCCCGGTGCTGAACCAGCAGACCCCGCTCACCTTGCTGGCCTTGCTGGCCGTGCCGCTGGTGGCCTGGTTGCTCTACCGCACACCACTGGGCCTGGCGGTGCGCATGGTGGGCGAAAACCCGGCCGCCGCCGAGGGCCAGGGTCTGGATGTGCAGCGCCTGCGCACCGGCGCCATCGTCGCCGGCTCGGCGCTGATGGGCATGGCCGGCGCCTTCTTGACGCTGAGCGCCTTCAACGCCTTCTACTTCAACATGGTCAACGGCCGCGGCTGGGTCTGCGTGGCGCTGGTGGTGTTTGCCAGCTGGCGGCCCGGCAAGGCGCTGCTGGGCGCGCTGCTGTTCGCCTTTTTCGACGCGTTGCAACTGCGGCTGCAACAAGCCGACAGCGGCCTGTTCGGCCTGGCCCTGCCCTACCAGCTGTATCTGGCGCTGCCCTACCTGATGGCCATCGTGGCCCTGGTGCTGGTGGCCCGGCGTGCGGCCTACCCGCAGGCGCTGAAGAAGCCTTACCGCAAGGGCGAGCGCTGAGGCAACGCTGAACAAGTCCCTCGCGGCGCGCAGCGCCTCGCTTTGGGCGCTCCGCAGCGTTGCAAATCCTCGCCATAGCTAGGCTATGGCTGTGGTTTGCGCCTTGCAGCGCATCCCAAATCGAGACACTGCGCATCTGCGGGGACTTGTTTCGCGTTGCCCGAACCGAGCCCTCACCGGGCTGGGCGGCGCCGGCCGCCATCACGGCTGTTCACTGCAGCAGATCGAGCAGCGCACGTGCCACCACTTTCGTGGCGCGCCGCAGGTCTTGCAAGTCCAGGCGTTCGTCCGCACGCTTGGCGTGCGATTCAAGCACGGTGCGCGGCCCCGCTCCGTAGATCACGCCAGGGATGCCACGCTCGACGTACAGGCGCACGTCGGTGTACAGCGGGGTGCCCAAGGCGGGGATCGGCTCGCCGAAGACGGCCTGGCCATGCTTCTGGATCGCCAGCACCAACGGCTGGTTGCCGGGCAGGGGCTGCATCGCGCGCGACAGCAGCAGGCGCTTCACGTCCACGCGCAGTGCATGGCCACCGCGCGGCGGCTTGAAGGCGGCGGCAGCCTGCGCGATGCTGCGGCGCAGCGATGCTTCCACCTCGGCCGGGTCTTCTTCCGGGATCATCCGCCGATCGATCTTGAGCACCACCTTGCCGGGGATCACGTTGGTGTTGGTGCCACCGTTGACCTGGCCGACGTTGAGGTACGGATGGGTGATGCCTTCGACCTTGGACGTCACCCCCAGGTAGTCGTGGTTCAAGGCGTACAGCGCGTTGAGGATCTGCACCGCGCCCTGCATCGCGTCGGTGCCGCTGTCGGGGATGGCCGCATGGGCCATGTCGCCGCGCACGGTCACTTCCAGTTGCAGGCAGCCGTTGTGCGCCACCACCACCTGGTAGCTGAAACCGGCGGCCACCATCAGGTCGGGTTTGGTGAGGCCGTGCTTCAACAGCCAGCCGGGCCCCAGTTCACCACCGTATTCCTCGTCGTAGGTGAAGTGCAGCTCCACGCTGCCGGCGAGTCTGGCGCCGAGCGATTCGAGGGCGCGCACCGCGAAGGTGAAGCTGGCCATGTCGCACTTGCTCACGGCGGTGGCGCGGCCGTAGATCTTGCCGTCCACGATCTCGCCGCCGTAGGGGTCGTGGGTCCAGCCTTCGCCGGGCGGCACCACGTCGCCGTGGGCATTGAGCGCAATCGTCTTGCCCTCGCCATAGCGCCGCCGCACGATCAGGTTGGTGATGCTCTCCAAGCCTGCGGCGTGCACCTCGGCGGCGGGCACCGCATGCTGTTCGGCTTGCAGCCCCATCGCTGCCAGCAGCCCGGCCGTGCGTTCGGCGTGCGGGGCGTTGTCGCCGGGCGGGGTGTCGGTGGGCACGCGCACCAGTTCCTGCAGGAAGTGCACTTCCTCATCGAAGTGGGCATCGACCCAGGCATCGAGCGCGGCGTACGCGGTGGACAGCGTCGACAGGGTGGCTGCGGTCATGCAAGCTCCGAGGCAAGTTGGTCAAGCAGGATCTGGAAGGCGCGCACGCACAGTTCGGTGTCGTCGTTGGTGATCGCTTCCAGCGGGTTGTGGCTGATGCCTGCATTCAGGCCGCGCATGAACAGCATCGCCTGCGGCATGGCTTCATGCAGCTTCATGGCGTCGTGGCCGGCGCCGCTGGGCATGCGGTGCAGCGGCAGCCCCAGCGCATCGACGGCGCGCTCCCAGCGCTGCTGCCAGGCCGGCGCACTGGGCGCGGCCGCAGCCTGCATCGTCTCCTCGAGCTTGAAGTGCAGGCCGCGGCGCGCGCAGATCGCCTGCAGCGCGGCGCGCACGTCGGTGGCGCAGGCGTCGCGCACCGCATTGGTGGTGGCGCGGATGTCGAGGCTGAACTTGCAGCGCCCCGGAACCACGTTGATGGAGCCGCTCGGCACCTCCAGGATGCCTGTCGTGGCCACCAGGTGCGGCACCGCGCTGCCACGCTTCTCGACGTACAGCGCCAGCTCCGCCGCTGCGGTGGCCGCGTCGCGGCGCCGGTCCATCGGGGTGGTGCCGGCATGGCTGGCCAGGCCGATGACCTCGCCCACATAGCGCACGCTGCCGTTGATCGATGTCACGATACCCAGCGGCAGATCCAGTTCGTTGAGTACCGGCCCTTGTTCGATGTGCACCTCCACAAAGCCGAGGTAGTGGCTCGCGTCGCGTTGGAGCTTCGGGATGTCGTCGGGGCACAGCCCGGCATGCAGCATCGCAGCGCGCATAGTGATGCCGTCGTCGTCCTTCTGGTCCAGCCAGGCGGTGTCGAAGTGCCCGGTGAGTGCGCCCGAGCCGAGGAACACCGCCTTGTAGCGCTGGCCCTCTTCTTCGGCAAAAGCGACCACCTCGAAGCCATAGGGCAGGCGCCTCCCCTGTCGGTGCAATTCGCGCACGCAGGCCATCGGCACCAGGATGCCCAGCCTGCCATCGTATTTGCCGGCGTTGCGCACGGTGTCGTAGTGCGAACCGGTCAATAAGCGCCTTTCGGGGCGGCCAGCCTGCCGATCGCTGCTGTGGTAGATGCCGACGACATTGCCCACCGCATCGATTTCCACCGCGTCGAAGCCGCAGTCGGCCCGCATCCAGTGCGCCAGCCGCTGCGCGCAGGCGCGGTGCGCGTCGGTCAGGTAGGTGACCGTC
>JBBRJU010000346.1:0-3770 GCA_038218895.1 Burkholderiales bacterium | reverse complement strand
CTGCATCAGCACCGACAGGACGTTCTTGCTGCGCACCAAGCCGCCATAAAACAGCGCCAGACCAGGCACCGTCATCATGATGACCAGCAGGGTGGCCACCAGCATCCAGGCCACGTCGCCCTTGTTGGCAACCGGCGCGGCTGCGGGTGCAGCCTCGGCCGCAGCCGATGCAGCCCCGTCGGGGGCAGCTGCGGCGGTGGGCGCGGCGGTGGCGGCATCAGACGCCAAGGGTGCAGTGGCAGCGGGCGCGGACGCAGCAGGGTCCTGCGCGATCGCGCTGCCCGCAAAGCCCAGGGCAGCGATGACCAGGGCGAGGGAAGCGAGGAGCTTTCTCATGGTGGATTCTTTCCTTGCGGATTCTTGTGGGCTCAGGAGGGCGCGGCTGCCCAGCAGCAGCGGCCACAGCCGCGCAACGGGCAGGCCGGCGCGGCAGGTCAGGTCAGAGGGCGTCCTTGCCGGTCTCGCCGGTGCGAATGCGGACCACCTGCTCCAGGGTGGAGACGAAGATCTTGCCGTCGCCGATCTTGCCGGTGCGGGCCGAAGCCTCGATGGCCTCGATCACGCGGTCGACGAGGCTGTCGTCGACAGCCGCCTCGATCTTCACCTTCGGCAGGAAATCGACCACGTACTCGGCGCCGCGGTACAACTCGGTGTGGCCCTTCTGGCGCCCAAAGCCCTTGACTTCGGTCACCGTGATGCCCTGCACGCCGATGGCGCTGAGGGCCTCACGAACTTCATCAAGCTTGAAGGGCTTGACGATGGCGGTCACCATCTTCATGGCAGTTCTCCCAGGTCAGAAGTTGTACTTGAGGCCGAGCACCAGAGCAGTCTTGTAGTTTTTCTTGCCGGCCAGCGTGTAGAAGCCCGAGTCGGCGTCGGTGCCCACCAGGGCCAGGCTCGGCACCAGGCCGCTGAAGTCCTTGGACAGCGTCAGCGCGTAGTCGGTGTAGGAGCCGTTGGACACGCTCTTCAACTTCTGGTAGCCGATGTGGGGCGTGACCATCAGGCCGCCACCCATGTCGAAGCCGGCACTCAGGTCGAGGTAGTAGCTGTTCTTGCTGTCGGCATTGCCGAAGGTGTCGGTGACCGCATGCGCGTACTTCAGCGTGGCCGGACCGTAGGTGAGTGCGCCGTACAGCTCGGTGGTGTTGGCGCTGGTCGGCAGGTCGTTGCCGGGGTAGATGTAGGTCAGCACGCCGACATCGAAGCCGACGTCCTTGGCCAGTTCACCCTTGTAGCCCGCATAGAGGTCGAGTTCGAGGTTGCTGTCACCGCCGGCCTTCTTGACCCAGCGGATGGTCGATGCCCAGGCGCCGACATAAAACGCGCCTGCGGCGTAATCCGCGCCAAACGACACCGCAGGCTTCAGCTGCGACTGCGAGATGCCGCGATACCGATAGTCGGTGACCGCAGCCGCGTTGAAGGCCAGCTGCGCCGACGCGATGGTGGGGACGGCGGTGGCAGCCAGTGCGGCAGCGATGGCCAGCAGTGTTTTTTTCATGGTCAGGATCTCCGGGAGTGGGATGAGCGATGGGGTTCGCCAAACCATCTGCAGCTTCCGTGCCACCCCCACGCCCACCCGGGCAACACGCCCCTATCCGCCCCGATACGCCCAAATTCGCCCGAACGCGCCCGAAACGCCCCAACGCGGTGAAGGTGGGCTGGCCAGCACCCCAAGCCGCAGCATGGCGGCGCACCACCACGGCGCAACGCTTGAAAGTGCACCGCCAAGGTGCGTTTCAATGCAGGCAGGCGCCAAGCGTCCGGCGCGCACAATCAACGCCCAGGAAGGATGGGCTGCAATGTCCCTGGCAGTGATCAAGAGCCGTGCGTTGGACGGTCTGGCAGCGCCCCCGGTGCAGGTGGAGGTGCACCTGGCCAATGGCCTGCCCAGCTTTACGCTGGTGGGGCTGGCCGACACCGAGGTGAAGGAGTCACGCGAGCGGGTGCGCGCCGCGCTCACCAATTCCGGCTTCGCCTTTCCGCACAACAAGCGCATCACCGTCAACCTGGCACCGGCCGACCTGCCCAAGGAAAGCGGACGCTTCGACCTGCCGATCGCGCTGGGCATCCTGGCGGCCGACGGCCAGCTGGATCTCGCACGGGTGGCGGTCTGCGAATTTGCCGGCGAGCTGAGCCTGGCCGGTGCGCTGCGGCCGGTGCGTGGCGCGCTGGCACTGGCCCTGGCGGTACAGCGGGATGCGGCCGCCGGTGCGCCAGCGACCACCCTGGTGCTGCCCCAGGCCAGTGCAGCCGAGGCAGCGCGTGCGCGCAAGGTGCGCGTGTGCGGTGCACCCGACCTGCTGGCCGTGGTGCGCGCACTGCTGCCGGGTGATGCGGCCGAGCCGCTGGCCACGGTGCAACCGCCCGCCGACGCGCCCGCCGGGCTGGCGCCGGACCTGCGCGACGTGCGCGGCCAGGCGGCGGCCAAGCGGGCGCTGGAAGTGGCCGCCGCCGGCCAGCACAGCCTGTTGATGGTCGGCCCGCCGGGCAGCGGCAAGAGCATGCTGGCGCAGCGCCTGGCCGGCCTGCTGCCGCCGATGGACGAGGACGACGCCCTGGCCAGTGCCGCACTGGCCGGGCTGGCGCCAGGCGGCTTTGATGCCACACGCTGGCGCCAGCGGCCACTGCGTGCGCCGCACCACTCGGCCAGCGCGGTGGCGCTGGTGGGCGGCGGCTCGCCGCCCCGGCCCGGCGAGATCTCGCTGGCCCAGGGCGGCCTGCTGTTCCTGGACGAGCTGCCGGAATTTCCGCGTGCGGCGCTGGAGGCGCTGCGCGAACCGCTGGAGACCCGCCGCATCACCATCGCCCGGGCGGCGCATTCGGCGCAGTTTCCGGCCGCCTTCCAGCTGGTGGCGGCGATGAACCCCTGCCCCTGCGGATGGCTCGGTGCGCAGGTGGCTGGCCGCGCCTGCCGTTGCACGCCCGACCAGGTGGCGCGCTACCAGGGCAAGCTGTCGGGCCCGCTGCTCGACCGCATCGACCTGCAGGTGGAGGTGGCGGCCGTGCCACCACAGGCCCTGCTGGCCCAGGCCGAGGGTGAATCCACCGCAACCGTGGCCGCGCGTGTGGCCGCAGCGCATGCCCGGCAGCTGGCCCGGCAAGGCTGTGCCAATGCGCATCTGGAGGCCGGCGCACTGGACACCCACGTGGTGCTGGACGATGCGGCCAGCCGTTTCCTGCAGCAGGCCGCCGCGCGGCTGGGCTGGTCAGGCCGCGGCCTGCACCGGGCGCTGAAGGTGGCGCGCACGATTGCCGACCTGGCTGGCGCAGAGCGCATTGCCGTGGCCCACCTGGCCGAGGCCATGCAGTACCGCCGCGCCCTGCCGGGCGCCTGACACTGCGCGCGGCTGGCCGGTCAGGCCGCCGCGCGCTGCGGCTCGCCGGGCATCGCCAGCAGCGCCGCCGCAGTGCACAGCGAAATGCCCGCCATCCACAAGAACAGCGTGCCGAAGCCAGCCGCCTTGACCACCGGCCCCAGCGCCCACACCGCCAGCGAGCTGAAGCCCAGCGACAGGGTCAGCCGCAGGCCGGCCACGCGGCTGCGCATGCTGTCGTCGACATAGCGCACGATCACCGCGTCGGTGAACGGGATGGCGCCGAAGATCAGCACCATCACGCCCAGCAGGGCGGCATACAGCCACCAGCCCTGGGCTATCGACGCCGCGGCCAGCAAGGGCGCCTGCATCAGCACGATGGTGATTTGCAGACGCTTGAGCGGTACACGGTCGAGCAAGCGGCCGACCACCACCTGGGCCAGCGAGGCCACC
>JBBRJU010000345.1:0-3776 GCA_038218895.1 Burkholderiales bacterium | reverse complement strand
GCAAAACGCACCGACTGCATGGCCTGTTCATGCACCTGGTCGGGTGTCATGCGCAGCTTCTTTTCCATGTGCAGCGCACTGGTGGCGATGAAGGTGTGGATACGTGCCCGGGCTGCACCCTTCAACGCTTCGGCGGCACGGGCGATGTCGCGGTCGTTGGCGCGGGCCAGCGAGCAGACTGTCGAGTCTTTGATGGCATCGGCAATGGCCTTCACGGCGGCGAAATCGCCATTGCTGGAGGCAGCGAAGCCGGCCTCGATCACGTCCACGCGCAACCTTTCCAGTTGCCGGGCGATGCGCAGCTTCTCGTCGCGCGTCATCGACGCGCCGGGCGATTGCTCGCCATCGCGCAAGGTGGTGTCGAAGATGATGAGTTGGTCGGCCATAGGATGTTGCTCCTCGGTGTGGGGTGGGCCAGCTCAGGCGGTGGCGGCGTTGGGGGCTGCGTTGGGGGCGGCTGCATGGGCTTGCCCGATCCTGGCGCCGCTGCGCAACAAGCCGGAGGCCACCGCCTTCATCGATGCGGTGACGATGTTGGCATCGATGCCCATGCCGAACAGCGTTCGAGTATCAGCGATGCGCAGCTCCAGATAGGCCGCTGCGCGGGCACTGGCGCCGGTGCCGATGGCATGCTGGTGGTAGTCCAGCACTGCCAGCGGCACGCCGGTGGCGCGCTGCAGGGCATCGACGAAGGCGTCCACCGGGCCGTTGCCCTCGCCCTGCAAGGCCAGGGTCTGCCCGCCGACCTGCAGCCGCAGCGCCAGGCGCAAACGGCCGCCGGGCTGCTCGTCGATGTGCTGGTCGCTGATCACCACGTCGCCGTCGCCCAGGTGGTAGTCCTCGCGCAGCAGGGCAAAGATGTCGGTGGAGGTGAGTTCTTTGCCCTGCACGTCCATCACCGCCTGCACCGCACTGGAAAACTCGATCTGCAGCCGGCGCGGCAGTTCCAGCCCATGGTCGGCCTGCAGCAGATAGCTGATGCCGCCCTTGCCCGACTGGCTGTTGACGCGGATCACCGCGTCGTAGCTGCGGCCCAGGTCCTTCGGGTCGATCGGCAGGTAGGGCATGTTCCAGATGTCGCCCTCTCGGCGTGCCGCGAAGGCCTTCTTGATCGCGTCTTGGTGCGAGCCCGAGAACGAGGTGTAGACCAGGTCGCCCACATACGGGTGGCGTGGGTGCACCGGCAACTGGTTGCAGTGCTCCACCGTGCGGCGCACGCTGTCGATGTCGCTGAAATCCAGCCCCGGGTGCACACCCTGGGTGTAGAGGTTCAGCGCCAGGTTGACCAGGTCGACATTGCCGGTGCGTTCACCATTGCCGAACAGACAGCCTTCGATGCGGTCACCGCCGGCCATGATGGCCAGCTCAGCTGCGGCGGTGCCGGTGCCGCGGTCGTTGTGCGGGTGGATCGACAACACGATGGTATCGCGCCGCTCCAGGTGGCGGTGCATCCACTCCACCATGTCGGCAAAGATGTTGGGCGTGCTGTGCTCGACCGTGGCCGGCAGGTTGATGATGCACTTGTGCGCACGCGTCGGCTGCCACACTGCCGTCACCGCATCCACCACCCGCTTGGAAAAGGGCAGTTCGGTGCCCGAGAACATTTCGGGCGAGTACTGCAGCGTCCACTGCGTGCCCGTCTGCTGCGCTGCCAGGTCGCGCACCAGGCGGGCCTGGCTGGCGGCCAGTTCAACGATGCCATCCTCGTCCTGCCCCAGCACCACCTGGCGCATCACCGGCGCGGTGGCGTTGTACAGGTGCACGATGGCGCGCGTTGCGCCCACCAGGGCCTCGAAGGTGCGGGTGATCAGGTGGTCGCGTGCCTGCGTCAGCACCTGGATGGTGACGTCGTCCGGGATCAAGTGCTGGTCGATCAGCAGGCGCACGAAATCGAAATCCGCCTGCGACGCCGAAGGAAAGCCGACCTCGATCTCCTTGAAGCCGATGCGAACCAGCATCTGGAACATGCGCAGCTTGCGTGCCGGGTCCATGGGCTCGATCAAGGCCTGGTTGCCATCGCGCAGATCGACACTGCACCACACCGGTGGGCGGGTGATCACTGCATCCGGCCAGGTGCGGTCAGTCAGGCGCACCGGGGCAAAGGCACGGTACTTGGCAGCGGGATCTGGAAGCATGGGCATGGAGCTCTCCGTGGACAAACTGGGGTGGAAGGTGCGCCGCAGTTCGGGGAGAAGGTTCCAAAATAAAGAAACGGCCCGCTGCGAGACGCTGGCGGGCCGTGGATCCTGAAGACGTGAAGACGAGGAAACCTAGCGCGCCGGCAGCACGCCTAGTAGCCGATTCAAGTTATAGGAATTCATTTGGTGCAATGTAGCACAGCCATCAGCGGTGCAGGCCGATCTCGTCGGGCTCGTCGGTGCTGGTTGCGATCACACTGACCGGCTTGCCGTTGAATTTGCGCCAGGCGTAGACCAGATAGCCGGAGATGCCATAGGCGCAGAACAAGGCGAACAGCACCCGAGGCGGGTCGAGGCTGACCACCGCAATCACCAGCATGATCGCCACCAGCACCACGAACGGCACCGTGCGCCGGCCGCCGAACACCTTGAAGCTGTAGAACGGCGCATTGGTCACCATCGACAGGCCCGCGTACAGCGTGACGCCAAAGGCCGACCATGCAGCCCAGTCGATGCGGCCGACATTCTTCACGCCAGCATCATCGACTACCCAGATCAGGCCCATCACCAGCGCCGCAGCGGCCGGGCTGGGCAATCCCTGGAAGAAACGCTTGTCGACCACGCCGATGTTGACGTTGAAGCGCGCCAGCCGCAGTGCCGCACCGGCGATGTAGACAAAGGCCGGGATCCAGCCCGGCTTGCCCAGGTCTTGCAGCGCCCATTGGTAGACGATCAGCGCCGGCGCCGCACCAAAGCTCACCATGTCGGCCAGGCTGTCCATCTGCTCGCCAAACGCGCTCTGGGTGTTGGTCATGCGCGCCACGCGGCCGTCCAGGCTGTCGAGCACGGCAGCGGCGAAGATCGCGATGCAGGCGGTGTCGAAGCGGCCGTTCATGGCCATCACGATCGCATAGAAGCTGGCAAACAGCGCCGACAGCGTGATGGCATTGGGCAAGGCATAAATGCCCTTGCGCCGCGTCAGCGCTGGCGCCGCAGTTTCGTCGTGGTCGGCTGGTGGCAATTCAGTCATCGACGATGAGGATAGCGCACAAGCAAGAAGCCGCCCGAAGGCGGCTTCCCTCACTGAATGAGGCCGGCTCAGTTCCTAGATTTGTCGACCAGTTTGTTGGCCTTGATCCAGGGCAGTGCGCGCCGTGGGCGCCAGCTGCAATTGCGCGCAGCTGGCCGGCGCAAACGGGTTGTCGCATGCGAGCGAGAGCCTGCCCTTCAAGGCCGGCTCAGTTCCTGGATTTGTCGACCAGCTTGTTGGCCTTGATCCAGGGCATCATCGCGCGCAGCTGTTCGCCGACCACTTCGATCTGGTGCTCTTCGGTCAGGCGGCGCCGCGAGATCAGCGTCGGCGCGCCGGCCTTGTTCTCCAGGATGAAGCTCTTGGCGTATTCACCAGTCTGGATGTCCTTCAGCGCCTGCTTCATCGCTGCCTTGGTCTCGGCGTTGACGATCTTCGGGCCGGTGACGTACTCGCCGTATTCAGCGTTGTTGCTGATCGAGTAGTTCATGTTCGCGATGCCGCCTTCGTAGATCAGGTCGACGATCAGCTTCAACTCATGCAGGCATTCGAAGTAGGCCATTTCGGGCGCGTAGCCGGCTTCCACCAGCGTTTCGAAACCGGCCTTG
>JBBRJU010000344.1:0-3803 GCA_038218895.1 Burkholderiales bacterium | reverse complement strand
CCCATCGCAGCCAGCTTTTCTTGTCGAATGCGAGCCTGCAAGGTGCGCAAGTCCTCCAGCAGCAGCACCACAAAGGGTTCGGTGCCCAGCTCTTGGGAGGGGGCAGAGCTGCTTGCCTTGACGGGAGCTGATGCAGGGGTTGGAGTCTCTGGATCGCCATCTTCGGCGCCCAGCTGTGGTCCGTTCATGAAGCGGACACGCATGCGCAAGGTGCGCTGCGTGCCGTCGGCAAAGTCCAGGCTCAGGTCGCGCCCGGCTTCGGGCCAACTGCCTTCTTGCAGCGCCTGTTGAACGGCCTGCTGCAAAGCTCGCCAGGCTGGCCGCTCGTGCAGCATGAATGGGGCAGGCGGGCTCAAGCCAGCCTCGACCAGCAGCGCGCGCGCCGCCGGGTTGGCAGCTCGCACGCGCAGCCTGTGGTCAACGACCAGCACGCCGTCCACCATCTCTTCAATCACCAGGCGGTTCAGTTGCGCCTGCTGCCGCGCCAGCTCCAGGCTGCCGCGAGCCGCCAGCTCTTCGCGTGCCAGCCGGCCGGCCAGCTCGCCTGCCAACAGCGTGATCACAAACAGCCCCAGGCCGGCCAACCCCGCCTGCAGCATCAGGCTGGGCAACTCGGGGGCTGGCGCGTTGCGCAAGGCTGCCAGCAGCAGCACCAAAGCCACGCCAGATGCCGTGGCCAAAGCCAGCAGCCGCGAAGTCAGCACGCCTGCCATCAACACCGGCAAGACCAGCAAGGCGGCGAAATTGAAGGTTGAACCCACCTCGCTGACATGCAGCAGCGTGAAGGCCACCAAGTCGACGCCAATCGTCATGGCCCACTGGCGACGCCGCTGAGCGCGCTGCTGTTGAGGTTGGGTCAGGCTGACAAAACGCGGCAGCAGCCACAAGATGATGGCTTGCAGCGCGTAAACCATCGATACCAGGGCCAGCGCTTCCGAGGCTCTGACACCCAGCAAACTGGCCACCCCCAGCACGGCCACCAGCCCAAAGCCGATGGCAGCCCGTGCTGCTGCATAGGTGCGGTAGACCCGCGCCAGCGCGCTGTCCTGGGCGCGCGCGATACGACGTGCCTGGCGCCGCATGAAGCGGCTGTCGGGCGGGGCGTCTCCGGCCGCCAGCCAACCGGGGTCAAAGACCGACTCGGCCTCGCCATGCGAGTCGCTGGACAGGGCGCCAAACAAAGAGTCATCGCGGCGGCGGCCTTGGGCCAGGCGGCGCTCGTTGCTGCGTCGGTCGTTCTGGCGGCGCTCGCTCACCTGGGGTCTGCCGGGTTGTCGGTCTGGATCCCTGTTGGGTTGGCTGCTGTGGCGCCTGCCCCACCCAGCACGGGCTCAAGCCCGGTCTTCAAGGGCGGTGTGGCCCGGCCAGCCGATGGGCGTCACTGCAGTAGGCGCTGCCTTTGGCGTCGGTCAAGGCCTCGGTGACGGGCAGGTGGACGCCGCAATGGGCGCAGACCATCATCGTCTGCGGACGCTTGGCTGACTCGCCTTTGCCGTTTTTGCCTGGCTGCTTGTCCGGCTCGCCGGCGGCCCCAGGCTCGCCACGCCCCGACTTGCGCGAGCGGCCAAAAAACAGCCAACCCACCACGGCCAGTACCAGCACCAAAACCAGCAGTTTCATCATTCAAGGTGCCTTGTTCATGTGCAGTGGGTGAAAGACTGTCAGCTTGTCAGCTCAACGGCCGAGTCAGCAAGACTTCCAGCACAAACCTGGAACCGACATAGGCCAACAACAGCAGCAAGGCGCCAGCGTACAGCCAGCGGGTGGCGCGGTAGCCACGCCACCCGCGCAACCGGCGACCCAGCAGCAGGGCAGCAAAAACCGCCCAGGCCAAAACCGAAAAAACGGTCTTGTGGTCGGTCCAGCGCCACTGCACGGTGCTCAGGATGCCCAAGATCAGCGTTGCGCTCAGCACCACAAAACCGGCTTGGACAAACTTGAAAGTCAAACGTTCGAGCTGCAGCAGCGGCATGCCTGCAGCGCGTGGCTGAGCGTTTTCGCCATGGGCCTCCCCATGGCGTGTGGCTGAAGTCACACCCGGCTGCAGGGCCTCGCCAGGGCCGGAGCGCAGACCCGAGCGCAGCCGGCGCTCGGCCGCGTCCAGCAGCAGCGCATGCAGCACAGCAGCGCCAAACAGTCCATAAGAGCCGACCCCCAAAGCAAAATGCAGCGGCGCCAAGGCCGAGTGCATCTGATGCAGCTCGCCAGGGAAAATGGCCTCGACGAGTACCGCTGCTGTGCCCGCCAAACCCAACCACTGGCGCGCAGTGGGCAGCGGCAGCAACCTGCTCTCGTACATGTAGACCGCAATCACCAGCCACACGGTCATCGAGCTGACGGGGCCAAAACCCAGCCGAGCCCCCGGCTTGGGCTGGCCCAGGCCACCAATGTCCACCACCAGCAACAAAGCGTGCAGCACCAGGGCACCGAGCAGAGCCACGGGTGCCAGGCGATGAAACCTGACCGACGGCAAGGCCGTCAGCAGGTACAGCGCCACCGCCACGCCGGCCAGCAGCCAGGTGCCGCCGGGGGCCAGCAAGGGGCTCATTGCAGAGGGCGTCGATAGAATCACTGCGACAGTGTAATGACCGCGGCGCCCTGGATGGCTGCCCAACAACCGATATGGCTTCGACCCTCACCGACCGTCTGTCAAAGATGGTCAAGACGATGCGTGGCCAAGCCCGCATCACCGAGAGCAACGTGCAGGACATGCTGCGCGAAGTGCGCATGGCACTGCTGGAGGCCGATGTGGCTTTGCCGGTGGTGCGCGACTTCATCCAGCGCGTCAAGGACAAGGCCCTGGGCCAGGAGGTGGCTGGCTCGCTGAACCCGGGCCAGGCGCTGGTGGGCATCGTGCACAAAGAGCTCACGGCGACCATGGGAGGGGGTGGCAGTGGTGGCCCGGGCGGCACCGCGTCCAACGTGGCCGAGCTGAATCTGGCGGCCCAGCCCCCAGCGGTAATCTTGATGGCTGGCCTGCAAGGCGCGGGCAAGACCACCACCACGGCCAAGTTGGCCAAACACCTGATCAACAAGCGCAAGAAGAAGGTCTTGACGGTCTCGGCCGACGTTTACCGGCCGGCGGCCATCGAGCAGCTGAAGACCGTCACAGCGCAGGCTGGCGCCGAATGGTTTGCTTCAACGCCCGACCAAAAGCCGCGCGACATCGTGCTGGCAGCGCTGGACCATGCCAAACGCCACTACTTCGACGTTTTGCTGGTCGACACCGCCGGCCGCCTGGGCATCGATGAAGTCTTGATGGCCGAGATTGGCGAGCTGCACAAACTCTTGAACCCGGTCGAGACGCTGTTTGTGGTCGATGCCATGCAAGGCCAGGATGCGATCAATACCGCCAAGGCCTTCAACGACGCGCTGCCGCTGACCGGCATCGTCCTGACCAAACTCGATGGCGACTCGCGCGGCGGCGCGGCGCTGTCGGTGCGCCACATCACCGGCAAGCCGATCAAGTTCGCCGGCGTGTCCGAAAAGCTGGACGGCCTGGAAGCCTTCGACGCCCAGCGCATGGCCAACCGGATTCTCGGCATGGGCGACATCCTGGCGCTGGTCGAAGAAGCGCGCAAGGGCGTCGACAGCAAGGCGGCGGCCGACCTGGCCAACAAGATCAAGGTCGGCGGCAAGTTCGACATGAACGACTTCAAGGCGCAGCTGGGCCAGATGAAGAAAATGGGTGGCATGGCCAACCTGATCGACAAGCTGCCGGCCCAGTTCCAGCAGGCTGCCGGCGGCGCCAACATGGACCAGGCCGACAAGCAGGTGCGGCGCATGGTCGGCATCATCGACTC
>JBBRJU010000343.1:0-3807 GCA_038218895.1 Burkholderiales bacterium | reverse complement strand
TCATCCAGCGCCACCAGGGCCAGGGCGCCGGTGTCGGTCAGTTCATGCGCCAGCTCGAAGGTGCGTGACATCGGGCTGACCGGCACATGCACCGCACCCAGCTTGAGGATGCCGAAGAACACGATGTGGTACTGCGGCAGGTTGGGCAGGAACACCGCCACCCGGTCGCCCGGCCGGATGCCGTGGGCGGCCAGCAGCGCAGCAAAATGGTCACTGGCCGCGTCGAGTTCGGCATAGGTCAGCGTGTGGCCGTGGTGCACCACTGCCGGCTTGGCGGGCGTGAGGCGGGCCCAGATGCGCAGGTACTCGGTCAGCGGCTGCTCGCCATGCGGGTAGTGCGGCGCGGTGTTGGCGCCGGCCGGCCAGGCCTTGCGCCACAGGCCGTGCAGGTGGGCCAGGTAGGCGGCTTCGTCTTGGCTGTGGGGCGGGTTGTGCATGGTCGGTTCAGCGTTTTGTCGTCGGGTCCAGCGCCACGCGCAGCGATTCACCCAGGGTGTTGAAGGCCAGCGCGGTGCACAGGATGGCCAGGCCCGGCGGGTACATCTGCGCAGGCGCCAGTTCCATGTTCTGGTAGGCCCGCGCCAGCATCGATCCCCAACTGGGGCTGGGCGGCTGGATGCCCAGGCCCAGGAAGCTCAAGCTGGCTTCGGCCAGCAGCGCGGCGGCCAGCAGCAGCGTCACCTGCACGATCACCGGCTGCACGGTGTTGGGCAGCACATGGCGCCAGACGATGCGCGCGGTGCTGGCGCCGAAGCAGCGCGCCGCGTCCACATACAGCTCTTGCCGCACCACCAGGGCGCGGGCCCGCACCAGCCGCGCAATCTGCGGCGAGAACACGATGCCCACGGCGATCATGCCGTTGGTCAGGCCGATGCCCAGCGCGCCGGTGACGGCGATCGCCAGCACGATGGACGGAAACGACAGCAGCGCGTCGATGAAGCGGCTGATGGCGTCGTCAACCCAGCCGCCCAGGGTGCCGGCCAGCAGGCCCACCGGCAGGCCCAGCAGCAGGGCGATGCCGACCGCCAGGCCGCTGGCATAGAGCGTGGCCGCGCCGCCATGCACCATGCGGCTGAAGACATCGCGGCCCAGGTCGTCGGTGCCCAGCCAATGTGCCGCCGTGGGGCCGGCCAGGGCGTTGTCCGCATCTTGCGCGGTGACGGGGTAGGACGCGATCCAGGGCGCGCACAGGGCCAGCAGACCGAGCGCCAGCAGGAAGGCCAGGCTGAACGACGCCCGCCAGTCGCGGCGCAGCCAGGCAAGGATGCGGGTGGCGATCATTGGATGCGCGGGTCGAGCACGGTGTAGAGCAGGTCGGCTGCCAGGTTGATGCTGATCACCACCAGCACCATCACGAACA
The DNA here is from genome assembly GCA_038218895.1 of Burkholderiales bacterium. Lineage (GTDB taxonomy): Bacteria > Pseudomonadota > Gammaproteobacteria > Burkholderiales > Burkholderiaceae_C > Pseudaquabacterium. Next base: position 2,447 of record JBBRJU010000343.1, on the reverse strand, counting down.
CCACGCCCTGCACGACAGGCAGATCGCGCGTGAGCGCGGCATTGACGATCAGGTTGCCCATGCCGGGGATGGCGAACACCGCCTCCACCACCACGGTGGCCGCCAGCATGCGGTTGAACAGCAGCGTGGCCACCGTCAGCAGGTTGACACCGGCGTTCTTCAGCCCGTGCTTCCACAGGATGACGCCAGCGCTCAGCCCCTTGGCGCGCAGGGTGCGCACCTGCGGCGACGCCAGGATCTCGACCAGCGAGCTGCGCAGCTGGCGCGACACCTCGGCCACGCCGCCCGCAGCCAGCGCCAGCGCCGGCAGCACGGCGTGGTGCAGGGCGCCGCCGAAACTGTCCTGGATCGGCACCGCGCCGGTGGCCGGGAACCAGCCGAAGTGCAGCGCCAGCCAGGCCACCAGCAGCATCGCCAGCCAGAAGTTCGGCACCGCAATGCCGAGCGACGCGATCGAGGTGACCAGCCGGTCGCGCAGCCCGTCGGGCCGGCTGGCGGCCAGCATGCCCAGCGGCACGCCCAGCCCCAGGGCCATGGCCATCGCCAGCACCACGATCAGCAAGGTGTTGGGAAAGGCACGGGCGATCGACGTGGCCACCGCCTCGCCGTTGGCCAGCGACTTGGACAGGTCACCCTGCACCGCATGGGCCAGCCAGCTGCCGTACTGCACCAGGAACGGCCGGTTCAGGCCGTAGAGCTCGCGGATCTCGTCGATGCGTTCTTCGGTCGCGTTCTCGCCTGCCAGCGTGATGGCGATGTCACCGGGCATCAGCTTGAGCAGGCCGAACACCACGAAGGTGGCCAGCACCAGCACCGGTAGCGCCTGCAGCAGGCGCCGTCGGATCACCCGCAGGCGGGCAGCGGCGAGCATGGCGGCCTCAGCCCTGCAAGCTGACGAATTCGTACTTCGGCTTGCCCAGCAGGTTGGGCTTGTAGCCCTTGACCCGCTGCGACGCCGCATCCAGCTCGTACTGGAAGGCCAGCGGCGCCACCAGCGCCTGCTCCATCACGATGCGCTGCAACTGCCGGAAGATCAGCTTGCGGCCCTCGATGCGCTCGGCCACCCGGCTTTCGGCCAGCAGGTCGGCCAGCGCCTTGCCGGTGTCCACGCGCCCGGCGTTGAAGTAGGCGTCCTTGCTGTAGAGCAGGCTGTAGGTCATGCTGGGGTCGGGCCGGCCGGTCCAGGCCGACAGCAGCATGTCGAACTTCTTCTCGTTGCCGAAGAACTGGCCGCTGATCTCGGGGATGGTGCCGGTGATGAACTTCAGCCGGATGCCCACCTTGCGCAGCTGCTCGCCCACGATCTCGCTGCGGCGCACCGAGTCCTGGTCGGTGTAGCTGCCCACCGTCAGCTCGATGCCGTCCTTGAAACCGGCTTCGGCCAGCAGCGCACGCGCCTTGTCCAGGTTATGCGGGTACAGGCCGACTAGGGTTTCGTCATAGGCCCAGTGTGTCTTGGGCAGGTTCATGTAGGCCGGCTCGCCCACGCCGGCGAGCGAGGCCTTGACGAAGCCCGGGCGGTCGAGCGCGACGTTGATGGCCTGGCGCACCTTCAGGTTGTCGAGCGGCTTCTTGGCCAGGTTGAAGTACAGCTGCAGGCAGTACAGCGTGGGGCCGGTCACCTTCTGCAGGTTCTTGGCCCTGTCGATCAACGGCATCAGCCGCGGTGGCACCTGGTAGGCAAAGTCGTTCTGCCCGGCCACCACCGCGCGCAGGCCGGTGGCCAGCTCGGGGATGATGGAGAACTCGATGCCGTCGACGAAGCCGCGGTCGGTGCGCCAGTATTTGTCAGCGCGGGTGACCACGATCTTCTCGTTGGCCGACCAGCTGACGAACTTCCACGGCCCGGCGCCCACCGGCTTGCGGTCATGGTCATTGCCCAGCGCCTGCACCGCCTTGGGCGAGACCATCATGCCGGCACGGTCGCTCAGGATGGCCGGCAGCGCGGTATCGGGCCGCGCCAGCTTCACTGTCACCTGCAGCGGGCCGGTCACATCGGCCTGGGCCACGTTCTGCAGATCGGCCTTGATGTTGGAGCGGACGTCGCTGCGGCTGCGGTCGAGGTTGAATTTCACCGCCGCCGCATCCATCGGCGTGCCGTCGTGGAACAGGATGCCGGGCTTGATGTCGAGCACCAGGGTGCGTGGGTCGGGGAAGTTGAACGCCGCCATGCCAGGCTTGGCCTTCAGCGTGTCGTAGTCCCATTCCACCAGTGTGTCGAAGACCGTCCACAGGAAGGTGTGGTCGGAGCCGGCGCCGCCGGTGGCCGGGTCCAGGCTGGACGGATTGGCACTGGCCGAGACCTTGAGGATGCCGCCGCGCTTGGGCGCCGCGCCCTGCGCCCATGCCGTGCCGCCGAGCGGGATGGCGCCGGCCAGCGCCATCAGGTCGCGTCGTGTCAGGCCGCCGCCGGGCGGGGTGGCGTCACGCTGTTTGCATGCATGGGT
>JBBRJU010000342.1:0-3808 GCA_038218895.1 Burkholderiales bacterium | reverse complement strand
CTAACGTGAACGAAGACTCGTTCATCGATGGCACAGCGTTTGTTTACACGTTCTCGGCGAGCGGCCTGTCTACCGGGCAGACTTTCTTCTCGTTCGTGCTTGACGCACAAGACGCAGGCTTCTCGACGTTTTTCACGCCTGGTGGTCAGTACTTCGTGACCGGTGGTATCAGCGGTGCGAAGTACACCATTTCTTCGGTAACGCTGGACAACCAAGCTTGGATGCCGACCATCGGCAGCGACATCGATCTTGGCATGAGGATGGTCAACCCGACCTCGATGCTCCAAGTCGACGTGGCAGGCATGAAGGTGGCTCCGGGTGCAAACTTCAACGGCCAGTTGGTCCTGACGCCGGTCCCGGAACCCGAGACCTACGCCATGATGCTGGCCGGTCTGGCTGCCTTGGGCTTCCTGGCCCGCCGCCGTCGGAACAGCTGATCGCTTCCGGGCGCCGCCTGGTTCTGTCTCAAAAGCGGCTCCGGCCGCTTTTTTCTTGAAAGCGGCTCCGGCCGCTTTTTTCTTGCCTGTTCAACCTGCGCATCGCGTGGGCAACATGCGGTCCACCAGCATCGGTCTTTGCTGGGTGGGCTCCTACAATGCGGCGCTGTTTGCACCTGACCGAGGTTGCCCCATGCCCGTGAACCTGCCGCCGTTGGACCCTGCCGCCCTGCATGCCGTGGCCGGTGTGCGCCTGGGTGTTGCCAAGGCCGGCATCCGCAAGCCCGACCGGACCGATCTGGTGGTGCTGGCGATCGACGACGGCGCGGCAGTGGCCGGCGTCTTCACCCGCAATCGGTTCTGCGCGGCGCCGGTGCAGGTCTGCCGTGAACACCTGGCGGCGGGGCAGGGTGTGCGCGCGGTGGTGGTCAACACCGGCAATGCGAACGCCGGCACCGGGGCCGACGGTCTGGTGCGTGCGCACCAGACCTGTGCCGCCCTCGCCCGGTTGATGGGCGTGGCGCCACAACAAGTGCTGCCGTTTTCCACCGGCGTGATCATGGAAACCCTGCCGGTCGACCGCATCGAGGCCGGCCTGCCCGCAGCCCTGGCCGACCTGCGTGCCGACGGCTGGGCGGCAGCGGCGCAGGGCATCATGACGACCGACACCCTGCCCAAGGCGGCCTCGCGCCAGCTGCAGATCGGCGGGCACACCGTCAGCATCACCGGCGTGAGCAAGGGCGCCGGCATGATCCGGCCGAACATGGCGACGATGCTGGGCTTCGTGGCCACCGACGCGGTGGTCGCCCCCGGGCTGCTGCAGGCCCTGGTGACCGAGGCGGCCGATGCCAGCTTCAACCGCATCACCATCGACGGCGACACCTCCACCAATGATTCCTTCGTGCTGATCGCCACGCAGCAGGCTGGCCACGCGCCGATCACCGCGCTGGATTCAGCCGATGGCCAGGTGCTGCGGGCTGCGTTGATCGCTGTGGCGCAGCAACTGGCGCAGGCCATCGTGCGTGATGGAGAGGGCGCCACCAAGTTCATCACGGTGCAGGTGGACGGCGGCCACACCGAAGCAGAATGCCGGCTGGTGGCGTACGCGATTGCGCATTCGCCGCTGGTGAAAACCGCTTTTTTTGCCAGTGACCCGAACCTGGGCCGCATCCTGGCCCAGGTTCGGGCTATGCCGGCATCGACGACCTGGACCAAAGCCTGATCGACCTGTATCTGGATGACGTGCATGTGGCCACCCAGGGCGGCCGCCACCCCGGCTACAGCGAGGCCGATGGCCAGCGCGTGATGCGCCAGAGCGAGATCACCGTGCGGGTGCTGCTGCACCGGGGCGCGGCAAGCACTACGGTGTGGACCTGCGATCTCTCGCACGACTATGTCAGCATCAACGCCGATTACCGCAGCTGACAGCCGGCCTCGGTGCGTGGGCTGATGCAACCCTTCCGGTCTTGACGCGCATGGATGCCCACCCGGCCAGCCCGGCCCGGCGCCCCTGGGGCCTGCCGCCTGGCGACCTGCTCCGCGATGCCGTCTACCGGCGGCTGTGGCTGTCGATCCTGATCAGCTCGGTCGGTGGCCAGGTCACGCTGCTGGCGCTGCCACTGACCGCAGCCTTGCTGCTGCACGCCACGCCGCTGCAGATGGGCCTGCTGACGGCCGTGGAGGTGTTGCCCTTTGCGCTGTTCTCACTGCCCGCTGGCGTGTGGCTCGACCGGGTGCGCAAGCTGCCGGTCTACGTGCTGGGCGAGTTGGCGATTGCGCTGGCCGTGCTGACCGTGCCGCTGGCCTGGTGGCTGGGCTGGCTGGACATGGCCGTGCTGTATGTCGTCGGCTTCGTGATCGGCGCGGTGAATGTGTGTGCTGGCAGCGCTGCCCAGATCGTGCTGACCCAGGTGGTGCCGCGGCAGCGGCTGGTGGAAGCGCATGCGCGCAATGCGCTGGCCAGTTCAGGCGCCGAGGTGGCGGGCCCCGGCCTGGCGGGGGTGTTGGTGAAGCTGCTGGGTGCGCCGGTGGCGTTGCTGGTGGATGCGTTGCTGCTGCTGTTCTCGGCGGCCATCCTGCGCGGCATCCGGGTGCAGGAAGCGCTGGCGCCGCGGCTTGCTGGCGGCGGTTTCGGCCACCGTTTCCGACATGAACTGCAGGCGGGCCTGCAGTTCGTGCGCCGCCAGCGCCTGCTGATGGCGCTGGCGCTGGCCGTTGGCGGCTGGCAGGCTTGCCACAACGCGGCGCTGGTGGTACAGATTCTGCACGCCAGCCGCGGCCTGGGCCTGGGCGAGCAGGCCATCGGCCTGTGCTACGCCGGGCTGGGGGCGGGCACCATCTCGGCCAGCCTGTACGGCAATCGGCTGAGCGACCGCATCGGCCCGGGCCCGTCGATGGTGGTCGGTTTTGCCTTGTGCGCGCTGGGCTGGCTGCTGCCCTGGTGTTGGCCGGCCGGCACGGCGGGCGTGCTGGCCTTTGTGGCCATGCTGCTGCTCGGTGGCATTGGTGGTGTGCTGGTCTTCATCAACTTCCTGGCGATGCGGCAGGCGGTGACGCCAGCGCCGCTGCTGGGGCGCATGACCACCACGATGCGCTGGCTGATCATGCTGCCGGCGATTCCGGGTGCCTTGCTCGGCGGCTGGATCGGCGAGCGGGCCGGCCTGGTGCAGACCTTGGGTGCCGCTGGCCTGGGTGCCGCGCTGCTGGCGGTGGTGGTTTGGCGTGCCGGTATCATCCCGGCGGTGCGTGTCCTGCCGTCACCCGCAGAGGATGTGCCGGCGGGTGAGGTGCCACAGGGTACGCAGCCCCGGCCGGCTTGAACCGGGCTGGGCAGGATTACGCTGGGCTGGGCTGGGCGGTCAGCCCGCAGCAGGTGCGAAACGATCGACCGCGTCGGTGATCAGCCCATCCACGCCCAGTGACAGCAGGCGCTGGGCGTCGCCTGGCTCGTTGACGGTGTAGACCAGTGCCAGCCAGCCGGCTGCACGGGCTTTTGCAAGCAACGCAGCGTCCAACAGGTTGTGGTGGGTGACGATGGCCATGCAGCCCAGTTGCGCGGCAGTGTCCAGGCAGCCGGGCCACAGGCTGTCGAGCAGCAGCGCGCGGGGCAGGTGGGGCGCGGCCTCGCGGGCGCACTGCAGCGATTCAGGCCGGAACGAGCTGAGCAGCGGCGGCACCGCCTGCCCGGCCCACAGCTGCGCGGCATGTGCTGCCACCAACCGGCCGGTGGTGCCTTCCTGCCCCGGCGTGGGCTTGATCTCGATGTTCAGCTGCAGGCCGTTGCAGATGATGAAGCGCGCCAGCGCCGCCAGCGTGGGCAGCGGCTCACCGGCATGGGCGCGGCCGTGCCAGCTGCCGGCATCCAGCTGCGA
>JBBRJU010000341.1:0-3821 GCA_038218895.1 Burkholderiales bacterium | reverse complement strand
AAGTTCCAGTCGTCCAGCACCTGTTGCAGCGTGGTGGCGATGCCGGTGGCGTGGTGCGCCATCGTCATGTCGCGCGAAACCACGGCCAGCAGGCCGTCGCGCGAGCCGTCTTTGAGGGTGGCGAGTTTCATGCAGTGGGCGCGGTGGTGTGATGAGTGCGGGCGGGCAGTGGCCTGTCAGTATTGTGGGGTGACGATGCCCCGACCCGCCCCCCGCCCCCAGCCGCCCAGCCGGCGCGTGCTGCCCGCGCTGGGCCTGGTGGCGGCTGTGACGTTGCTGCACGGCATGCTGCTGGGCCTGCTGCCGCGCAGCGCTGACGGGCCGGCGCCGCATACGGCCGGCCCGGCACCGCCGACGCTTCAAGTGCGGCAACTGGTGCTGGCGCCGGGTGCGCCGGTGCTGGAGGAAATGGCAGCGTCGAACGCGCCGCCCGTGCCGCTGCCCGTGCCGCTGCCCGTGCCGCTGCCAGTGCCTATGCCGGTGCCGATGCCCGTGCCGACCCGCGTTGCCACCCTGCGTGCGCCCGCGCCGCCGACAGCCGTGCAGCAGCCCGCTGCGCCTGTCGACCCCGCGCAGGCCGAGGCCAGCGACATCGACACTGAAACCGACGCCTCCACCGACACCCTGGCCGTCAACGCCGGCGAGGCCGCGCCCACCGCCTTGCCCGCAGGCGCGCCGCTGCCCACCTACGCCACCCGCCTGCCGCCGCCGGCCACGCTGCAATACGCCGTGCAGCGCAGCGTTGCCACCTCCGGCTCCGCGCGTGAGGGGTTGCAGGCGCAGCTGATCTGGCGCCCCGAAGCCGCGGCCTACACGCTGAGCTTCGGCATCGGCGCGGTGGGTTCTGCCAGCGTGGGCGCGCTGGACCTGCACGGCATCGCGCCGGAGCGTCATGTCGAGACCCGTCGCGGCCGTGAAGTGCGCGCTGCCAACTTCCAGCGGCAGGCCGGGCCCAGTGGCGAAGGCGGCGGCCGCATCACCTTCAGCGGCCCGCGCGTTGAGTACCCGCTGCTGCCCGGTGTGCAGGACCGCCTGAGCTGGATGCTGCAACTGGCCGGCGTGCTGTCCGCCGACTCTGCGCTGGGCCAGCCCGGCCGCGAGGTGCGGCTGCAGGTGGTGGGCGTGCGCGGTGACGCGGCGCTGTGGGTCTTTCGCGTGGTGGCGCTGCAGACGCTGGCGCTGCCTGCCGGCGAGGAGGTCAGCGCCGTGCACTTGCAGCGTGAACCCGAGCGCCCCTACGACACCGCCGTGGATGTCTGGCTCGACCCCGCGCGCCATCACCTGCCGGTGCGTCTGCGCCTGCAGAACCGGGCCGACGGCCCCGTCACCGCGTTCGATTTGTTGCGCATGACGTTCTGAACGGCCCGCGTCGACATCGGTGGTCTCAGCCACAGGCCAACCCGCGCCGGACGGCACAGGCGCAGCGGCGGCACGGCCTGCCGTGCTCAAGCGCCGGGGCCGCTTGCCGATAGCACGGCGATGGCCCTCTTCCTTTCTGCTGCCGAGGCCGCCCCGTCGGCGGCAACCTGGTTTTCCCAGCCGCACCTGATGTGGGCGCTGGCCGGCTGCCTGTTGCTGTTGCTGGCGGTGCTGTGGCAGTTGCGCCGCCTCGTGCGCAGCCGCCAGCGGCTGCGTGCCCGGCTGAATTCCATGAGCTCGGAGATCGGCGACCTGCGCGGCCGCGACGCCACCACCGGGCTGATGACACGCCCCGGGTTCGAAGTGGCGCTCGAACAAGCCGCTTCCGCCGCCGACCGCCAGGGCTCCACGTTGGCGCTGCTGGTGCTGGGGCTGGACAACTTCCGCCCGCTGAACGACGGCTACGGCCACGGCGTGGGCGACGCCTTGCTGTTGCAGTCCGCCCAGCGGCTGGCCAGCTGCGCGGTGCCGCCGCTGGCACTGGCCCGCCTGGGCGGAGACGCCTTTGCGCTGCTCTTGCCGGGCGACGCCGAAGCCGCCGGCCAGGGTGCGTGCGAGGCGCTGCGCAGCCTGCAGCGGCCCTTCGTCATCGACGGGGCCGAGCTGCAGCTGGAGGCCTCGGTGGGCATCGCCCTCTACCCCGAGCACGGGTCGCGGCAGCGGCTGCTGGCCCATGCGGCACTGGCCTTGCACTCCGTCAAGCAGGTGGGCGGTGGCGGTCATGCCTTCTACGACCCCGCGCTGGCCGTGAACCAGCGCGAACAGGCAGAACTGCTGCAGGCCTTGCGCCATGCCGTGGAGCGGGGCCAGCTGCAGCTGGTCTACCAGCCCAAGGTCGACGCCCAGAGTCTGCAGATCACCGCCGCCGAGGCGCTGCTGCGCTGGCAGCACCCGCAGCGGGGCACCATCAGCCCGACCGTGTTCATACCGCTGGCCGAGCGGCACGGGCTCATCGTCTCGATCGGGCGCTGGGTGTTCGAAGAAGCCTGCCGGCAGGCGTCGGCATGGCGAGAGCAAGGCCTGCGCATGCGTGTGGCGGTCAACGTCTCGGGGCATCAGCTTCGCCAGGACGACCTCGTCGACCAGCTGCTCACCACGCTGCGCCGCCACGGCATTCCACCTGAGCGGTTCACGGTGGAAATCACAGAGACGGTGGCCATGGAAGACACCTCCCACGCCCGCGCGGCATTCGAACGGCTGCGCCGGGCCGGCTTGCATGTGTCCATCGACGACTTCGGCACCGGGCATTCCAGCCTCGCCACGCTGCGCCGCCTGCCTGCAGCCGAACTGAAGATCGACCGCGCCTTTGTCGTCGACCTCGGCCAGAGCGAACGTGCGCGGCCCATCATTCAAGCCGTGGTGCAGATGGCGCGCACGCTGAAGCTGCGCGTGGTGGCCGAGGGTGTGGAGAACGCAGCCCAGCGCGACGCGCTGGTGGCACTGGGCTGCGACGAACTGCAGGGTTTTCTTTTCGCCAAGCCGATGAGCGCCGCCGCATTGGCGCTGTGGGCCGATGGTGATGAACGCGACGGCGGCACGAGCCGGGACTTCCGCGCCTCGCTGTTCGTGCCCACGGCGCCGGCCGCGCTCGACTGAGCTGCGATTTCACTCGCGCGCCGCCCGAGTGCGGGCGCCCAGATGCGATCATCCGCCCCAGACCATGACCGACCCGAGCGACGCCGACTTTTCCTTGCTGCTGTGGACCCTGGCCCTGTTCGTGGCCAGTCTCGCCTGGCACCTGAGCAACGGCTGGCTGCGCCTGATGCAGCCGGGTGCCACTTTGCGCAGCCAATGGCGCGCGCTGGCGCTTTCTGCGGCTGCACTGGGCGTGGGCTTTAACGCCGCGTTGTTGCTGGGCCTGCAGGCGCAGCCCATGGCGTTCCCTCTGGGCTTCCACACGCTGGGTGCGTTGGGCCTGGTGTTCGGCAGCCTGCTGTTGTGCTTGCCCGTGGTGGCCTTGCCGGCGGTGGCCACGGCGTGGCGACTGGTGCTGTCGGGCGTGCTGCTGGCGGTGCTGGCCTTGTGCCTGCAGGCCGGCTGGGTGCTTGCCGCGGGTTTCAGGCCCGGTGTGTTGTGGCGGCGCGAGGTGCTGGCCGCAGCCGCGCTGGTGTTGCTGGTGGGCCTGGTGCTGGCGCGCTGGATGGCTTTTTCAGCTGCCTGCGAGGCGAGCCCCAGGCGCCTGGCCTGGCGCCTGGCGGCAGCGGTGCTGGGCGCCTTCACGCTGATGGCCGGGCAAGAGCTGGTGTCAGTGGCCGCTGGCCTGAGTGCGCAGCGCGGCTCGCTGTTCCAGCACCAGCTGCACGGCACCGTGCTCAGCCTGGTGTGCGGGGTGCTGGTGCCGCTGGTCATGGGGGCCATGGCGCTGGACCTGTGGCTGCGCCGCCGCCAGCGCCCGCGCCGCG
>JBBRJU010000340.1:0-3828 GCA_038218895.1 Burkholderiales bacterium | reverse complement strand
GCTTGATGTCGATGACCACGCTTGCCGTGGCGTCGTACTGCTTGGTCAGCACCAGGCTCACGCACACGGTGGTGGCCACCACCACCACAAACAACAGCAGTGCGGCCCATTTGCGGGCAAGCAGGATGGAGAGAAATTGTCCGAAGGTCATGGGGGGCTGCCGGTGAAGATCAGAACAAGCTCTCACGCACATACACCACGTCCCCGTCACGCATGGCGTCGTCCATGGTGGGGGTGATGATCTGCACTGCGCCGTCAGCGCCCTTGCGGTGCACGCGGATGCCTTTTTCAGTGCCGCGCTGGGTCAGGCCGCCGCCGGTGGCCAGGCTTTGCATCAGGGTCATGCCACGTTCCAGGCGCATGGGGCCGGGGCGCTGCACTTCACCGTAGATGTAGACGACGGGCTGGCGGTCGATCCACACCGTGTCGCCGTTCAGGATGATGATGTCTTTGCCCTTGCCGCCGGCTTGAAACACGGTGGGCAAGTCCACTTCCAGCCGGTAGGGCTGGGCATTGCGGGTGCCGGTGACGATGACCATGTCGGCGCCGCTGCCGGCCGTGCCGCCGGCCATGGCCAGCAGGTCGGTCAGGCGCATGTCGGCCACTTCAATCGGGTAGCGGCCGGGGCGGTTGACCTGGCCCAGCACGCTGGCCTGGTTGCCGCGCACCTGCACCACCACCAGCGTCACTTGCGGCTGCTTGACGAAGTTGCCGTTGCGCAGGCCGTCGGCAATCAGCTTTTCGGCGGCTGTCACGGTCAGGCTGCCCAGGCGGATGCTGCCCAGCAGCGGGTAGCTGACCACGCCAGCTTCGGTCACCCGGGTTTCCAGCGTCAGGTCAGGGTTCTGGTAGACGTTGATGCGGATGACGTCGCCGCTGCCGAGGCGGTATTCGGCCTGGGCGCCGGTGCCAGCGGTGGGCACGCCGCTTTGGGCCTGCGCGGCGGTGATGCCACCACAGCCCAGGCAAAAGCCCAGCACCAGGGCGGCGTACAGCAGGGGTTGCAGGTGTTTGCGGGTGGTCATCATCACTTCAGCCCCATGCCTTTGTTGATGTCAGTGGCGTTCAGCGCGCCGCTGGCAGCCGGTGCGGGTGTGGCGGGGGTGGCTGCAGGGGTGGTGGTTGCAGCGGGCGCCGCACCTGGTGTGCCTTCGGCAAACTTGCCCACGTATTCGATCTTGGCGGCGGCGCGCATGGCTTTCACGTCGTCTTCAATCAGCTTGCGCTTGCGTTCGTTCAGCAAGAACTGCTCGATCGCGGGGCGGGCTTGCTCTTCACCCACCGGCTGGCTGCGGCTGCCAGCCAGCACCACCACTTGCACGCCGTTGGCCGCCTGGTTCAGCATGGCCTGGCCGTCGGTCATCTTGGCAAAGGCGTCCAGGCTTTGCAGCGGCAGCTGCTCAGCGGCGCGCACGGCCTGGTTGCCTGAGAACTTGAAGTCGTTGGCCTTCAAATACTCGACAAACTCATTGATGTTCTTGCTGGCGGCCAGCTTTTCGCGCAGGGTGGCCACCTGGTCGGGGCTGGCCTCGATGGCGATTTCTTGAATGCTGTAGATGCGCCGGTCCTTGAACAGCGCCGGCTTCTCGTCGAAGTATTTCTTGATCTCTTCGGGCGTGGGCTTGGGGGCAGCTTCACCCACCTTTTCAAGGTAGGCGCGGGCGATGATTTCGCGCTTGGCGGCTTCAAGCTGCTGCACCACGCGCGGGTCGCGGTCGAGTTTCAGGTCATCGGCCTTCTGCAGCGCCAGTTCCTGGTCGATCAGGCGTTCCAGGATCTGCTTGCTGGCGGCGTCGGCCTGCTCGGGGCGGATGTTGCGCTGCTGCTGCAGCACAAAGTTGATCTGGTGCACCGTCACTTCAGACTTGTTGACCTTGACGGCTGTCTGGCTGGCGGCTTTTTCTTTCTTGTCGCCGCAGGCGGCCAGCAGGGCAGCCGACGACACCAGGGCAATCAGGCTGAGGCGCATCAGCCCGTTGCGGGCGGCCAGGCGTTGCGGGGGGTTCATGTTCGATCGGTCTCCTGCCGGGGTGCGGCCTGCGTGGTACCTGGCCGCCAGCCCGTGGCCGGCAGCCGTCACAAATAACCGCCGAAGTGTAATGGTGATCAGTGACAACCCTGTGCCTGTGCACCACCCCGCACAGGGGAGGCCAAGCATTGTTCTGGGCAACAGCGTGACAAGTGCCCGGCGGCGGGCAGGCTAGCAGCGCACGCCCACGTGCAGGGCCACCACGCCGGCTGTCAGGTTGTGCACGTCCACATGGCCGAAGCCGGCGGTGTGCATCATGGCTTTGAGCTCGGCCTGGGGCGGGTGCATGCGGATGGATTCCGCCAGGTAGCGGTAGCTGTCGGCGTCATTGGCGATCAGCTTGCCCATCAGCGGCAGCACGTTCAGTGAATACCAGTCATACGGCTTGCGCAACGGCTCGGCCACCTGGCTGAATTCAAGCACCAGCAGCCGGCCGCCGGGGCGCAGCACGCGGCACATTTCGGCCAGGGCGCGGTCTTTGTGGGTCATGTTGCGCAAGCCGAAGGCCACGCTCACCAGGTCGAAGCTGCCGCTTTGGCAGGGCAGCTGCTCGGCGTCACACACCACCGTGGGCAGCACCAGGCCTTCATCGACCAGGCGGTCACGGCCGGTGCGCAGCATGGCTTCATTGATGTCGGTGTGCAGCACCAGGCCGGTGGTGCCCACCTTGCGGGCAAAGGCGCGGGCCAAATCACCGGTGCCGGCCGCGATATCCAGCACCTTGTCGCCCGGCGCCAGGTTGGCCACCGCCACGGTGTAGGCCTTCCAAGCCCGGTGCAGGCCCATCGACATCACGTCGTTCATGATGTCGTAGCGGTTGGCCACGCTGTCGAACACGCCGCGCACGCGGGCTGCCTTGTCGCTCTCGTCGACAGTCTTGAAGCCGAAATGGGTGTTGGCCATGGGGTGTCTTTGGTGCGTTGCGCGGGTCAATGGCTGGCGCAAGCGCCGCCGGCCTTGGCGGGCATGGGCGCGTCGCGGTGGATGCCGGCGTCTGCCAGTCGCTGTTCGTAGCGGGCCCACAGGTCGGCCTGCTCGCTGCCCAGCTTGTACAGGTAGGCCCAGGTGAACAGGCCGGTGTCGTGGCCGTCGGTGAAGCTGGGTTGCACGGCATAGTGGCCCACGGCCTCGATGTGGCTGATGCCGACGTCGCGCTTGCCGGTCTGCAGTGTTTCTTGCCCGGGGCCGTGGCCTTGCACTTCGGCCGATGGGGAATAGACGCGCATCAGCTCGAACGGGATGTGGAACACCGCGCCGTCATCGAAACCCACTTCCAGCACGCGGCTGGCCTGGTGCAGGGTGAGCGCGGTGGGCTGGGGGGTGGGTGCGGGCATGGGTGGATGGCGGGTGGCGGGTGGCGGGTGGCGGGTGGCGGGTGGCTCGGCCTCGCAGTCTACCGGCCTGGGTCGGGCAGGGGCGGCGGCACGGCCACCGACCGGCCGGCCAGGTTGAAGTCGATCGCGTCGTACAGGCCGGACACCGGCCAGCGGCTGCCCAGTTGGTCGAACTGCATCACATCGGTGTCGGTCATCGGCTGCAGCACCCATTGGCCTTGCAGATTCTTGAAGAACAGGTCGGCATGCGGCCGGTCTTGCTCGATCAGCAGGTAGTGGGTGCGTGTGTCGATGGTGCGGTACGGCGCGAACTTGCTGGCGGCCTTGCCCAGGCTGTCCAGGTCCACCGGCATGGTGGTGTCGATGCTGCAGCTGGGCGTTGATCGGACAGGTTTGGTCAGACGGACTTGGTCACAGCTTGCGGGCGTCGAAGGTGTTGCAGTCGGCCATGCGGCCACCCCCGAT
>JBBRJU010000339.1:0-3833 GCA_038218895.1 Burkholderiales bacterium | reverse complement strand
GCCGCAGAACAGCGACGGCCAGTTCGACGGCCCGATCACGCTGCGCCAGGCGCTGGCGCGGTCGAAGAACATGGTCAGCATCCGCGTGCTGCAGGAAGTGGGCGTGGGCAAGGTGCGCAGCTGGGGCCAGCGCTTCGGCTTCACTGCGGCCGAGCAGCCCGACAACCTGGCGCTGGCGCTGGGTGCCGGCAGCACCACGCCGATGCGCCTGGCCCAGGCCTATGGCGTGCTGGCCAACGGCGGCTGGCCGGTGGCGCCAGTGGTCATCGAGCGCATCACCGACGCCCAGGGCAAGGTGCTGTTCGAGGCCGCCCCGGCTGGCGCCCGGGACGACGCCAGCCGTGTGCTGCCGGCGCGCAATGTGTTCATCACCAACAGCCTGCTCAATGACGTGGCGCGCTATGGCACCGCCGCGCGGGCGCAGCAGCAGCTGGGCCGCAATGATGTGCATGGCAAGACCGGCACCACCAACGATGCGGTCGATGCCTGGTTTGCCGGCTTCCAGGCCGGTGTCGGCAGCCGCGGGCTGGTGGCGGTGGTGTGGCTGGGCTACGACGATCCGCAGAGCCTGGGCGCGCGTGAATCGGGCGGCGGCCTGGCCCTGCCGGTGTGGATCGACTACATGGCCGAGGCACTGAAGCACGAGCCGGTGGCGCCGCGCCCCGAGCCGCCCGACGGCCTGGCCTGGCGCGACGACTGGGTCTATGCCGAATATGCCGACGGCGGCGGCATCACTGGCATCGGGCTGGATGAACCTGGCGCGGTGGACCCTGCGCAGGCAGCGTCTGCTGCGGCTGCCGCAGCGGCGGCCATTGCGCCGGCCACGACGCCGGCCACGACGCCGGCCATGGCACCGGCGGGCCGCAGCGCGGTGCCTGCAACACCCGGTGCACCGGGCGTGCCGGCCGCGCCCATGCTGCCGGTGGTGGCCGCGCCAGGGCGCGCATCGGCCCCGCAGGCACCGGTGCCTGCGGGCGGGCCGTGACGCGTGGCCACAGGCGAGAGAATGCACTGCGTCGCCACTGCCGAGCCTGCACCATGCAACGCCGCTTCCTGATCGCCACCGTCTGGGCCACCCTGGCCCTGGCCACCACCGGCCAAGCGCTGGCCCAAGCTCCGGTCTGGCCCACCCAGCCGGTCAAGATCGTCGTGCCGGCGCCGGGCGGCAGCAGCCTGGACATCATCGCCCGGTTGCTGGCCGACAAGCTGAAGGACCGCTGGGGCCAGCCGGTGCTGGTCGACAACAAGCCCGGCGCCGGCGGCATGCTGGGCGTGGACGTGGCGGCCAAGGCCGCGCCCGACGGCCACACACTGGCGCTGGGCTTCAATGGCCCGATCGCCTTTGCGCCCTTCCTGTATAGCAAGATGCCTTACAACCCGGGTCAGGATCTGGTGCCGGTGGTGATGACCACCTCGCAGCCCAATGTGCTGGCCGTCAACGCCGACCTGCCGGTGAAGACGGTGAAGGAATTCGTCGACTGGGCCCGCGCCAAGGCCGGCGGCGCCAACTACAGCAGCCTGGGCCAGGGCAGCTCGGCCCATCTGACGATGGCGCTGTTGATGAGCGAGGCCGGTTTTGCCGCCACCCATGTGCCCTTCAACGGCTCGCCACCGGCGGCCATGGCGGTTGCCCAAGGCACGGCCGATGCCACCTTCATGGTGGCGCCGGCGCTGCTGCCGCATGTGCGCAACAACAAGGTGCGGCTGCTGGCCACCAGCGCGGCGCAGCGCCCCGATAGCCTGAAAGACCTGCCCACGCTGGCCGAGGCCGGCTACCCGCAGGTGCAGAGTCTGGCCTGGAACGGCCTGTTCACCGCCACCGGCACGCCGGCCGCCGTGGTGGCCAAGATCAACGCCGACGTCAACACCGCGCTGAAAGACCCGGCGCTGAAGGCCGCGCTCGATGCCCAGGGCCTGACGGCAGTGGGCGGCAGCGCCGACGACTTCAAGCGAGTGCTCGATGCCGACAGCAGGCGCTGGGGCACCATCATCCAGAAGATCGGCATCAAGCTGGATTGATGCCGCGATGGCGGCGGGCCTGGCGGTGTGCGCCAGGATCCGGCCCGACCACCCGGCATTGCGCGATGCCGTGCAGCCATCGCATGGCGGCCGTGGCGCGTTTCACGGTCGCCGCCGATGCGCGGCTGGACAGCGCCCCTGAAACCGACCTGCTTGGTTAGAGTCCGCCCCGTCGACAACATCTTGCCGACGAGAAGGGCAAACCTGGTGAAAGCCGGGGACGCAAAGCCACCGGGCTACAGCGCCAGCAGGCGCCACGCTAGCGGGGTTGCCGGCAGCATTCCAATGCGGTGTGCCGTCAACAGCACCTTCTCTTTCATCCGTCACGATGACCTTGAAGGGGATCTCCCATGACTTTCGTCGCCATTGAAGCGCCTGTCCCGGCGGCGGCAGCCGCAGCACCTGCCTCGGGCACGGTGCTGGCGCGCCATCCCGTCATCGACGCCATCGTCGAAGCCAGCCTGAGGGCACCTGCCCTGGTGCAGTACGACAAGCAGGCCTGGGTACCGGCCGCTGCCTGGCAACCCGAATCGACGGCCCGCATCCACAACGTGGAGACGGTGGTGGGCCTCAGCATCATGGCCTACTTCGCCTACGGCGCTGCGGCGGCGCTGGGCCTGGTTTGACGGCTTGCGGCTGACGGTGGCGGCTGACGGCTGGCAGGCACGGTCAGGCGCCGCAGCAATCCCTCTGCACCCCGTCAAGCGCGGCGGCCGAACAAGGCCGTACCGACGCGCACCATCGTCGACCCTTCGGCGATCGCTGCTTCCAGGTCGGCGCTCATGCCCATGCTCAGGGTGTCCAGCGCCAGGCCCTCGGCGTTCAGCGTGGTCAGCAGGGCATGCAGGGCCCGGTGCGGTGCACGCTGTGCGGCCACGTCAGCCGCCGGCTCGGGGATGGCCATCAGCCCGCGCAGGTGCAGCTGCGGCAGCGCCGCCACCGCCCGGGCCACGCCCGGCACCTCGGCCGGCATCAGCCCGCTCTTGCTGGCTTCGCCACTGATGTTGACCTGCAGGCACACCTGCAGCGGCGGCAACTGCGCCGGGCGCTGCTCGCTCAGACGCTGCGCGATCTTCAGCCGATCGACCGAATGCACCCAGTCGAAGGCTTCGGCCACCGGCCGGGTCTTGTTGCTCTGCAGCGGGCCGATCAGGTGCCAGGTGATCCGGGCGCGCAGGTCGGCCAGCGCGGCAATCTTGTCCAGCGCCTCTTGCACGTAGTTCTCGCCGAACTGGCGGCAGCCGGCGGCAAAGGCAGCACGCACCGCGTCGGCCGGGAAGGTCTTGCTGACCGCCAGCAGCGTGACGCTGTCCACATGCCGGCGCGCTGCTGCGCAGGCGTCGGAAATGCGGCTTTGCACACCTTGGAGATTGCCGATAACGCTGGTCATAATGGTTTGTCAGCCTCCGCCCCTGGCCTTGCGCCAGGCCCCCCGACGGGGAGCAGGAAACTTGGGGCGGCCAGCCGTTTCCTGCAGCCTATCGCGAAAACCCCATGGACATCACCCAACTGCTGGCCTTCTCGGTCAAGAACAAGGCCTCTGACCTGCACCTGTCGGCCGGCCTGCCGCCGATGATCCGGGTCAATGGTGACGTGCGGCGCATCAACGTCGAGGCGCTCGACCACAAGGCCGTGCACGACATGGTCTACGACATCATGAACGACGCCCAGCGCAAGGCCTACGAAGACACGCTGGAATGCGACTTCTCGTTCGAGATCCAGGGCCTGGCGCGCTTCCGCGTCAACGCCTTCAACCAGAACCGCGGCGCCGGCGCGGTGTTCCGCACGATCCCCAGCAAGATCCTGACGCTGGA
>JBBRJU010000338.1:0-3840 GCA_038218895.1 Burkholderiales bacterium | reverse complement strand
CGCTGCAGCGCGGCCGGCCGCATCGCCTGCGGCTGCCAGCTCTCGACGTAATCGCCGCCGACCTGCAGATGGCCGATCGGCTCGCAGAAGTGGGTCTCGATCGCGCCGTCCGCGCCGAGCGCGCGCACCGTCAGCAGCGTGATCTCGTAGTCGAAGTCGATGAACCCCTCGACGATCACGCGGCCGCGGCTGACGCGGCCGCCGGCCATCGCGTGGTCCCAGGCCTTGGCGATGTCTGCCGGCCCGTCGACCCTGCTCTGGCCCTTGCCGGAGCTGCTCATCACGGGTTTGACGATGCACGGGTAGCCGATCCCTTGTCGCTTCGCCGGATCGATGGCCGCCTGCAACGCGTCGAGCGAATCGCAGAACTCGTACCGGCTGGTCGGCAGCGCCAGCGCCTCGGCGGCGAGGCGGCGGATGCCTTCCCGGTCCATCGTCAGCCGTGCGGCGCGTGCGGTCGGGATGACGCGCACGAGGCCCGCCGCTTCGAGCTCTTCGAGCACGCCGGTGGCGATCGCCTCGATCTCGGGCACGACCAGCATCGTCTGCGTTGACGTCGAGGCTTCGGCCTCGATCAAGGCCTTCAGCTGGGCCGGATCACTCATCGTGATCGTGCGCGCATGGTGCGCCACCTGCTGGCCGGGCGCGTGGTCGTAGCGGTCGACGGCGATCGTCTCGACGCCGAGCCGCTGCAGCGCGATCAACACCTCCTTGCCGAGCTCGCCGCTGCCGAGCAGCATGACGCGGGTCGCGTGCGGGGACAGCGGGGTGCCGAGGCGGGACATGCGGGCTCCAGGGGCGGATCGGTCGGACCGCGATTCTCCTGCGCGCCTGCGCCGATGAAGGGCGCTTCGCGCTGCGGCTGCAGATCCAGCCGAGCTACTGGAGCCAGATCAAGGGCCGCTCGCGGCAGATCGGCGAGCGCCTGGCGCGCCAGTTCGAGCAGCTCTGCCACAAGCCGGCGGGCTGGATGGACCAGCCGCACGGTCCCGGCGCGCCCGCCACTCCGTTGCTCCCAGCGACGGCGCCGCGCACCTCGGCGATCGACGACGCGGTGCGCAGCGTGCCGCAGGACGACGACGAGCGCTTCATCGTCGGCCTGGTGCTGAGCTACTACCGGCGCCATCCGCAGCGCGCGCGCACCCGGCTGCTCGATCTGCTGGGCGAGGTGCTCACGCCGCAAGCAGCCGACGCTCCAGCCCCTGCAACCGTACTCGCGCCGCGGCCGCCCGCCGCCCCAGGCGTGGTGCGTGGCGCAGCCCGCCCGCCCGCCCCGCCGCCGGTCGACGACCAGACGCTGTGGGCCCAGGCACAGGCACGGGTGGCGCCCCTGAAGACCCGGCGTTAGCCCGCTGCGTCCTCCAGGTTGTGGACGGCGTCCGACAGGCGGCTGCTGCAGACGACAAAAACCACTTGCGCATGATAAATATTTGTTTATCATGAGAGCAAGTTGCAAGCCTTCAAGCCCGCAACGACACCCGCCGATCCACCCTTTGCCGAGCCAGCTGCCCTGTCCATGTCCGATCGTGCCCTGACCACCCAGCACCTGTTGCGCCGCCTGCCGGCCGCTGCAGCCACAGGTCTGGCATCGGCCGTCCGGTCGTGTGGACGCACCGCAGCTGGGCCGCACCACGCCGCACCGTCCGGTGCCGCCTTGGGATAGCCCGCACTGCGCGCTGCATCCCACGGCCCGGACGCCCCCAGCGTCCGGGCCGTTTGCATTCCGGGCCTGGTTTTTCTTGTCCACATGGCACCCATCGTGCCGAGGAGCGTCCCATGAAGATCACCATCACCCCCGCCAAGCCCCGCAACCCGCTGGTGGCCGCTGCCCACCGCCGCCTGGCTGGCGCGCACCGACGCAATGGCAGTGCCCAGCGCCAGCGCGCCGCGCTGGCGCTGCGCCGCGAGCTGCAGCACGAACGACACCCTGATGCCTGAACCACCGGCGTCCAGCCCCCCAGAAGGCGGGCCGGCGCGCCCTGAAGGAGCACACCATGCACAAGAGCCTGTACGGCTTCGACGGCCCCTTCGCTGCGCCCGCGCACAGCCCCGTGCGGCAGCAGGCCGCCCGTGCCTTGCGCCACGCCAGCCGCCTGTTGGCACGGCTGGCACGGCAGATCGCCATGCGGCGCAACCAGGCCCGCACCCGGCGCGCACCCCAGCTGGAGTTCTACGCCGAAGCCGGCGCGCCCGAAGGTGCGCTGTACCTCGACGGCGAGCTGATCGGCTACCTGCATGGCATCACACGGTTGTGATCGGCACATCACACGCTTGTGATCCGGACATCACACGCTTGTGATCCGGCGTTACAGGCTTGTGAACCGGCATCACAGGCTTGTGCTCTGGCCGTGACATCCCGCACCCCGACCGCCACCACGGGCGGCCGGGCACTGCGGCTGCATCAAGTTCCGGCCGGGGCTGCCGAAGCCCCTGGGACGACGCATCGCCAAAGACACGCCATGGCCCAGACCGACCCACCCCCACCACCCCCACCGCCCGCAAGCCTGCCGCGCGCCGCGGTGCCGTTCAACACCACGCCGCTGCGCGACGTGGCGGCCTGGGTGGCAGCGTTCGACAGGCGCGAGATCCCGGTGCTGTCGGCCACCGCCAACAGCCTGGAAGACCTGCGTTGCAACGAAGACGCCGTCGACGCCCACCTGCTGGCCGACAGCATGCAGTCCGACCCGCTGATGACGCTGAAGCTGCTGCGCCATGTGGCACAGCTGCGCTGCGGGCGTGGGCAGGCCGACGCCGAGACCGCCACCGAAGCGCTGGTGATGCTGGGCATCACACCGTTCTTCCGGGATTTCGGCCCCCAGCCCACGGTGGAAGACCAACTGGCCGGCCAGCCTGAAGCCCTGCTGGGCCTGCGCCAGGTGATGCGCCGCGCGCACCGCGCCGCCCGCTATGCCCTGGCCTTTGCAGTGCACCGTGGCGACCACGACGCCGCGCTGATCCACGAGGCCGCGCTGTTGCATGACTTTGCCGAACTGCTGCTGTGGGCCCACGCCCCGCTGCTGGCGCTGGCCATCGCCCGCCGCCAGCAGGCCGACACCAGCCTGCGCTCGGCCGAGGCCCAGCAGCACCTGCTGAACACCACACTGACCGATCTGCAGCAGGCCTTGATGAAGGCCTGGCGGCTGCCGGAGTTGCTGGTGAAGATCAGCGACGGCCATGCCAGCCAACACCCCCAGGTGCGCAATGTGCAGCTGGCGGTGCGGGTGGCACGCCACAGCAGCCGCGGCTGGGACAACCCGGCCCTGCCCGATGACATCGACGACGTGGCCGACCTGCTGACCCTGGGCACCACGCCCACGCTGCATCTGCTGCACGACCTGGACAATTGACGCCCCGCTGAAGCGCCTGCGGTGGCCCGATGCATGGGGCGCGCCGCCGATGGCCCGGCCAAGCCGCGTCCATCCTGTGCGCTGGATCTGC
Organism: Burkholderiales bacterium; assembly: GCA_038218895.1. GTDB lineage: Bacteria > Pseudomonadota > Gammaproteobacteria > Burkholderiales > Burkholderiaceae_C > Pseudaquabacterium. The sequence goes on along the minus strand of JBBRJU010000338.1, from coordinate 402 downwards.
CCCCACAGTGCCACGCGCTGCGGCGGTGCACCGCGCGTCAATCGGTGGCGCTGTGGCGCAGCTGGCGCTGGACCTCTTCCCACACCGCCGGGTGTTGCAGCATGGCGACATGGGCCACGGCTGGCAGGTGGCGGTTGTCCGCCCCCGCCAGCGTGGCGGCGGTGGCCGGAAACACGATGTTGTCGGCGTGGCCGTAGAAGCAGGTGAAGCGCGCATGGCGCGCCGCCACTTCGCCGCTGGCGAGTGCCGCCAGCCACGGCCCGGCGATGCGCATCTGCCGCGCATTGCGGGTGTGGCCGAAGCGCGCCATCCAGGTGCCCTGGTGCGGCGTGCCGATGGTGATCACATGCTGCACCCGGGCGTCGGCCGCCGCCGCATCGGGCTGGGCGGCCAGCCAGGCCC
>JBBRJU010000337.1:0-3846 GCA_038218895.1 Burkholderiales bacterium | reverse complement strand
GCACCGCCAGCGGCACATTCAGGCGGGCAGCGGTCTGCAATACCAGCATCAGGTGCACGCCGGTGTCCACTTCGGGGTGGTGCGCGGCCGGCTGGGGCACGCCCCAGAGCCGGTCCACCTCGGGCAGCAGCACACGCAGCGCGCCGCACTGGCGCAGCACGGTGAACATGCGGTCGGGCCGATCTTCCATCAGCCCGCGTGCCAGTTCCTGCCACACCCGCTCGGGCACCAGGTGGTCGACCTCGCCGCCGGCCACCATGTCGGCCAGCAGCGCGGCGGTTTCGGGTGCCACGCTGAAGTCGGCAAACCGGGCCGCCAGCCGCGCCAGCCGCAACAGGCGCACCGGGTCGTCGACGAAGGCCGGGCCCACATGGCGCAGCACGCGCTGCTGCAGGTCCTGCTGGCCGCCGAAGGGGTCGACCAGCGCGCCGCTGGCCGGGTCTTCGGCCATGGCGTTGATGGTCAGGTCACGCCGGGCCAGGTCGTCTTCCAGCGTCACATCGGGCGACGCCAGCACGGTAAAACCCAGGTAGCCGCGCCCGCTCTTGCGCTCGGTGCGTGCCAGCGCGTATTCCTCGTGCGTCTGCGGGTGCAGGAAGACCGGGAAATCACGCCCCACCGGCGTGTAGCCGGCTGCGGCCATGGCCTCGGGTGTGCTGCCCACCACCACCCAGTCGCGGTCGCGGGTGGCCGGATCAAACGGCCGGCCCAGCAGCCGGTCGCGCACCGCGCCACCAACGATCCAGGCCTTCATCGTGCTGCGGCCCGGCCGCCTTCAGCGCGCCCGCGGATCGGCCGGACGGAAGTGCGTCGCCAGCAGTTCGATGCCTTGCGGCGTGATGCCCAGGTCGCGCAGGCCGGGCAGCTTGCCGCTCGCGACGTTGGGCACACGCATGCTCAGCACGTTGTCGCGCGACATCATCGGCTCGCCCGGCAGCAGGCCCATCGCGGCGGCTTGCAGCAGCCCGGCTGCTTCAGGCAGCGGCAGCACCGGCCGGCGGCAACCGGCCATGCTGCCCACTTGCTGCACGATCTCCTGCAGCGTCATCACCTGGGGGCCGGCGCATTCGACGATCGGCCCCGGGCCGGGCCGCTGCACCAGGCTGTTGACCACCGCCTGCGCCACATCGCCCACCCACACCGGCTGGAAGCGCGCGCCCGCACCGGCCAGCGGCAACACCGGAAACAGCCGCGATAGCCGGGCGAACAGGTTGGTGAAGCGGTCTTCGGCACCAAAGATGACCGACGGCCGCAGGATGGTGAGGTCGCCTTCCGCAGCCAGCGCCTGCTGCCACACCGCCTCGCCGGCGGCCTTGCTGCGCAGGTAGGCCGACGGTGCCTGCAGCCCCACGCCCAGCGCGCTGAGATGCACCACCCGCCGCACGCCGGCCTGGGCGCAGGCCGCTGCCAGGCTGCGCGGCAGTTGCACATGCACCCGGTCGAAGGCTTCTTCCGTGCCGTGCAGGATGGCCACCAGATGCACCAGCGCGTCAGCGCCCTGCAGCAGCGTGGCCATGGCCTGCGGGTCATGCACGTCGGCCTGCACCAGGTCGACGGTGGGCAGGATCTGCAGCTTGCGGCCGCTGGCCATGCGGCGGGTAGGCACCACCAGCCGGCAGCTGGCGCTGTGCGATGCCAGGTGCTCACAGAGGCTGCTGCCGACAAAACCGGTGCCGCCGGTGATCACGATCTTCTGCATGGTGGCGTCTTCAAGCCCTGGCGGTCAGGGCAGTTGGGTGTTGGCTGCGGGTGCGGCGCTGTCGCGCGGGCCGATGCCCGGCCCCAGCCGGGGGCGCAGGGTGGGCGCCTGCTGTGGGTCCAGCAAGGCACTGTAGACGGCGGCGTTGGACAGCACTTTCTTCACATAGTCCCGCGTTTCATTGAACGGGATGTTCTCGGCCCAGATCGCGGTCTCCAGCGTCGGGCCTTCGCGCCAGCGGCGCGGCCGGCCCGGGCCGGCGGTGTAGGCTGCGGCGGCCATGGCCTGCGAGCCGCTCAGGTCGTCGAGCACCATCCTCAGGTAGGCGGTGCCCAGCTTCAGGTTGGTGAGCGGGTCGCTGATCAGCGCCGGGTTGTCCCAGGGCAGGTTGATCTTCCGGGCCACGTAGCGGGCGGTGCTCGGCATCACCTGCATCAGGCCGCTGGCGCCGACGCTGGATTTGAGCTGCGGCATGAAGCGGGTTTCCTGCCGGATCAGGCCGAACACCAGCGCCGGTTCCAGCCCCTCGGCGCGTGCGGCGCTGGTGATGTCGGCGGCGAACGGCATGGGGTATCGCAAGCGCACGTCCACCTCGTTGCGGGTGCGTTCGGCGGTGTTGATGCACAGCTGCCAGTCCTGCCGGTCGCAGGCCAGCCGGGCTGCGGCCAGCAGCGCGCGGTCGTCCATGCCGCGCAGGCTGAAGTTCCATTCACGCCGGGCTTCGTCACGCAGGCCCAGATGGACCAGCAGCAGCGCCCGTTGCAGGCCGGGGTGGCCGGCGGCAGCAGCCAGCTCTGCTTCCGACATGGGCGCCGGGGTGGGTGGCAGGCCGGGCGTGCGGCCCAGGTCTTCGGTGGCCAGCTTGGCGTAGAAATTGGTGCTGCCTGCCATGGCCTCCAGTTGCAGCCGGGCTTCGGCGCGCTGGCTGTCGCCGCCTGGCCCGCGCTTGGCGCTGGCCTGGGTGGCGCGGGCCTTCCAGTAGGCCCACGCCGGATCGCGCAGTTCACTGGTGCTCATCCAGCCGATCAGACGGGCCACCTGGGGCCAGCGGTCGGCCGGTGGTGTGCCACGCAGCAGGGCACGCACGCCCCAGGCCAGCGTGTCGTCGCTCCAGCCGGGTGCGGCATCGCCTTGCACCAGGCTCAGTGCCCGCAGCATCTGCGCACCGGCCTCGGTGGACAGCTGGAAGGCCGATTGCCGCGCCAGGTACGCCCAGGCCCAGGCGGCGTGGCCGTCGTCCAGGCGCAGGCCGCGGGTGTCGAGCTTGGCGGCAGCCGCTGCGCTGTCGGTTTGCGCCAGGCGCATCAACGCCAGCAAGCGCAGCTCTTGCGCGGTGTGGCTGCCGCTGGCGGGGCGGGCCAGGTGGCGGGCGGGGTTGTCGATGGCCTCCGCCCCGTCACGCGCCTGTTGGTTGCCCAGCAGTCCCACGGCGGCCTTGGCTGCGCCGGGGCGCTGCTGTTCCAGGCTGAGCCGGGCCTTTTGCCACACATCGGCGGCTGGCAGGCGCTTGGCATCAACCAGGGCGGTGGCCAGCAGGTTGCAGCCGTCGTCCAGCTCACGCTGGGCGAACCACAGGCTGCGCGCCTGGTCGGCGACGTCGCGCCCGGCCAGGTGTTCGGTGAACAGCCACCAGCACGAGACCTCGCGGTCGTCGTTCATGCGAAAGCGCGGGTAGTCGCGTGCCAGGTTGGCCCAGTCGCGGCGGCGGCCGAGCTCACGCAGCCAATCATTGCGCAGCCGGTCTTCCACATAACTGCCGGACCAGCGGGTGTAGAACGCCTCGACCTCGTCGACCGTGGCGTCGCCCAACCGGCTGTTCAGGTCCCAGTAGGCCGCCCAGGACAGCAGCGGGTGGTTGCCGGCTTCCATCGCGGCACGCGCAGCGGCCAGGCGCGGGCGGTCCCGCTTGCGGGCGGCTTCGCGGGCGTCGACCACCGTGCTGTCCAGCGCGCCGGCCTGGGCCGCCGCTGGGGCGGGTGCGGCGGCCAGCCAGGCGGCCGCCAACGTGGCGAGCACCAGGCGGGGGGGCGATAGGCGGAACCGGGGGTGAATCCTCAGGGGGACGCGGCGGAGGGGTGGGGGTTTGGCGCCACAGTGGCAGGCAGGGCAGTCACCCAGGGAAAACCACTGTAACGCAGGGCCGGAAC
>JBBRJU010000336.1:0-3847 GCA_038218895.1 Burkholderiales bacterium | reverse complement strand
GGTGTTGGTGCCCATCACGTAGTCGTAGTCGTCCGGGGTCACGTCCACCAGCTTCTGGGTCGTGGACACGCCGCTGTTGTTGACCAGGATGTCGATGGTGCCCATCTCGGTCTCGGCATGGGCCACGGCCGACTTGATGCTGTCGGGGTCGGTCACGTCCAGTTCCACCACGTGGGCATCACCGCCCAGGGACTCGATCTCGGCACGCAGGGTCTTGAGCCGCTCCATCCGCCGGGCGGCCAGCACCACGGCGGCACCGGATTGGCTGAGGGTGCGGGCGAAGTGCGCGCCCAGGCCGCTGGAGGCGCCTGTCACAAAGGCCACGCGGCCGGAAAGATCGATGTTGTAGCTCATGGTGGAAGCCCCGTCGGCAGCAGCCGGACAGCGGTGGAGGAAGGGTGGTCAGGCCGTGACAGCAGCGCCTGCACCACAGCGCACAAGCAGCGCACAGGCGCTTCAAATGACGATAGCACGGCACCCTGCAGCCGGCCCGAGAAAATAGCACGACCGTGCTATTTTGGCACCTGCTGGTTACAATGCGCGTTGACGACCGTCGCCAGCCTTCTGGTTGCTGACCAGACCCCATACACAGGAAGATCGGGATGACACCGCAGGAAATCATGGCCCAGTTCGGCCCGCGCGAGGCCATGGAATACGACGTCGTGATCGTCGGTGGCGGGCCCGGCGGCATGGCCGCCGCCATCCGGCTCAAGCAGCTGGCCACCACCCAGGGCCGCGAGATTTCGGTGGTGGTGCTCGAAAAGGGCAGCGAGCCGGGTGCGCACATCCTGTCGGGCGCGGTGATGGACCCGATCGCCATCACCGAGCTGATGCCCGACTGGCGTGCGCTGGGCGCCCCGCTACACCAGCCCGTCACCGGTGACCTGCTGCTGCAGCTGACCGAAGACGGCACGGCCACCGTCCCCGACTGGCTGATGCCCACCTGCTTCCACAACGAGGGCAACTACGTCATCAGCCTGGGCGCGGTCACCAAATGGCTGGGCGAACAGGCCGAAGGGCTGGGCGTCGAGGTGTTTCCCGGCTTCACCGCCGCCGAGGTGTTGTACGACGACCAGGACCGGGTGCGCGGTGTGGCCACCGGCAACATGGGCCTGGGCAAGGACGGCCAGCCCACCGACAACTTCCAGCTCGGCATGGAGCTGCTGGGCAAGTACACCATCTTCGCCGAGGGTGCACGTGGCCACCTGGGCCGGCAGCTGATCGCCAGGTACAAGCTCGACGAGGGGCGCGACCCGTCCAGCTATGCCATCGGCATCAAGGAGCTGTGGGAAGTGCCGCCGGAAAAGGCGCAGCCGGGCATGGTGGTGCACAGCAGCGGCTGGCCGGTGCAGGACGGCAGCTTCGGCGGCGGTTTCATCTACCACCTCGAAGGCAACAAGGTGACGCTGGGCTATGTGCTGGGGCTGGACTACCAGAACCCCTGGATGAGCCCGTTCGAAGAGATGCAGCGCTGGAAGACGCACCATGCCATCCGCGCCCACATCGAAGGTGGCAAGCGCATCGGTTATGGCGCGCGCGCCATCAACAACGGCGGCCTGCAGAGCATGCCCAAGCTGGTGTTCCCGGGCGGCGCGCTGATCGGCTGCAACGCCGGCATGTTGAATGCTGCGCGCATCAAGGGCAGCCATTCCGCCATCAAGACCGGCATGCTGGCCGCCGAGGCGGTGGCCGAGGCACTGGCCGCCGGCCGCAGCCACGACGAGCTCACCGCTTACCCCGAAGCATTCGAGAAGAGCTGGCTGCATGCCGAGCTGAAGCAAACCCGCAACTTCAAGCCCTGGTTCAAGAAAGGCCAGCTGGTGGGCACGCTGATGACCGGCATCGAGCAATGGCTGATGCCCAAGGTCAACTGGGTGCCACCCTGGACCATCCACCACAGCGTGCCCGACCACGCCAAGCTGAAGCCTGCGGCCGATTGCCCGCAGATCGCCTACCCCAAGCCCGATGGCGTGCTCACCTTCGACCGGCTGAGCTCGGTGTTCGTCAGCAACACCAACCATGAAGAAAACCAGCCGGCGCACCTGACGCTGAAGGACGCCAGCGTGCCGGTGCACATCAACCTGGCCACCTATGCCGGGCCCGAGAGCCGCTATTGCCCGGCCGGGGTGTACGAGTACGTCAAGAACGACGACGGCAGCGACCGGCTGCAGATCAACGCGCAGAACTGCGTGCACTGCAAGACCTGCGACATCAAGGACCCGACGCAGAACATCGTCTGGGTCACGCCCGAAGGCGGCGGCGGGCCCAACTACGCCGGCATGTAGCCGACCGGGGCGGCCCGCCCCGGCACCGGCCGGGTGTCGGGCGGGCCTGCACAAGAACGCGCCTGTGATCTGGCGCACGAACAACCCGGCTTTCCAGGCTGTGATGCCGGCTTGACGCGGCGCGGCGGCGCCAACAATCCGGGCACATCATGAAATCGCCCCGCCTCCACGAGCTGACGGCGCGTGTGGTGGCCTGGCACAACCGCCACCCGCTCGCACGCCGCATCGATGCCATGCAGGTGCACAGCATCGGTGAGGTGCGCCTGCCGTTCGCCAGCGCCCAGCCCTGGGGCGATGCAAGCGCCGCCGAGCCCGAGGCAGCGCCACAACCCACCCACGGCCGCACGTTGGCCGAGGCCCTGGCCCAGCGCAATGCGCGCCAGCAAGCGGCGGCCGGCGCCCCTGGCATCGACGGGCTGGACGTGCAATCGATGCTGCCCGAGGCCGATGCTGCGCTGTTCGACGCCAGCGCAAGCGCTGCAGACGCAGTCGCTGCCATCAACCTGGCGCTGGACGCGCCGGCAGCCGAACCTGCGGCCGACCTGGCCGACGGCGGCGCCACGAACGCCGACATGGCGGCCGACACGGCCGACGACCCAAGCAGCGACCCAGGCAACACCCCAGGCAACGACGACGACGAAGCCGCGCTGGTGATCCCGCTGCTCGATGGGGACGACACGCCCGCAGCGCCGCCTGGTGCTGCCAGCGAAACGGCTGCCGGCGAAGCCACACCCAGCGAAGCGGCATCCAGCGGAACGGAACCCAGCGAAGCGGCGTCCAGCGAAACGGTATCCACCGAAACGGCATCCACCGAAGCCGCATTGAGCGAAGCCGCACCCGGCGACACGGCGGCCAACGCCCCCCCGCCGCGCGCGGCAGCAGCCAATGCCGACAGCCCCGCCCCGGCCGCAGCCACGCCGGCCGCCGCGCCCCTGCCCGACCCGCCGCATGGGTTGACCGATACCGTCTACCCGCCGCCGCACGGCGCGGTGCCGGCGTCGTCGCTGGCGCGGGCGGTGCAGCGCCGCGCCGCTGCCCGCAGCGCAGGGGGCCACACGGCGCCTGATGACAGCCCGCCAGCGCCATCCGCAGGCCGCTGGCGCCGCCTGGTGGCAGCGCTGCGCCGGGCGTTCACGGGCCGGCAGGCCGGCCTGCCGCCGCTGCGCGCAGCCTTCAGCCGCGAATTCATCTGGCCGCTGCGGCCGGCGCAGGTCGCACGCTGGGCGCAACGCCACGGCCAGCCCCAGCCACTGGCACCGGCCGACTGGCCGCAGCGCAGCATCGAGCCCGACCGCAGCCGCCTGGCGCAGCTGCGCCAGAAAGGCCTGGCGCACGACCTGCCGCTGCATGTGCTGACGGCAGCCATCGGCGTGGGTGACCGGCGCATGCGCGTGCTGGTGGGCGCCGACGGCAGCATCCTGGGCCCGCGCGCCTTCCACCCCACCCGCGTCGGCGGTGTCTGCATGCTGCTGGCGGTCGGCCTGGTGGGCCTGGGCTGGAGCCTGCGGCCCCTGCAGGGGCCGCAGGGCGACGACGGCGCGGCTGCGCTGGCGGCGGGGGGA
>JBBRJU010000335.1:0-3860 GCA_038218895.1 Burkholderiales bacterium | reverse complement strand
CGTTCGAGATCCAGGGCCTGGCGCACTTCCGCGTCAACGCCTTCAACCAGAACCGCGGCGCCGGCGCGGTGTTCCGCACGATCCCCAGCAAGATCCTGACGCTGGAGCAACTGAACGCGCCCAAGATCTTTGCCGACCTGTCGCTGCGCCCGCGTGGCATGGTGCTGGTGACCGGCCCCACCGGGTCGGGCAAGAGCACCACCTTGGCGGCGATGGTCAACCACCTCAACGAGAACGAATACGGCCATGTGCTGACGGTGGAAGATCCGATCGAATTCGTGCACGAAAGCAAGAAGTGCCTGATTAACCAGCGCGAGGTGGGCCCGCACACCATGAGCTTTTCCAACGCGCTGCGCAGCGCGCTGCGCGAAGACCCCGACGCCATCCTGGTGGGCGAAATGCGTGATCTGGAAACCATCCGCCTGGCGCTCACCGCCGCCGAGACCGGTCACCTGGTGTTCGGCACCTTGCACACCAGCAGCGCGGCCAAGACGGTCGACCGCATCGTCGACGTGTTCCCCGCCGCCGAGAAGGAGATGGTGCGCGCGATGCTCAGTGAATCCCTGGTGGCGGTGATCTCGCAAACACTCTGCAAGCTGAAGGACGGCACCGGCCGCGCTGCGGCGCACGAGATCATGATCGGCACGCCGGCCATCCGCAACCTGATCCGCGAGAACAAGGTGGCGCAGATGTATTCATCAATCCAGACCGGCCAGAACATGGGCATGCAGACGCTCGACCAGAATCTGGCCGACCTGGTGCGCCGCGGCGTGGTGTCGCCGGCCGAGGCGCGGTCGAAGGCGAAGATCCCCGAGAATTTCCCTGGTTGAACCAGGCGTGAAGAAAGACCTTTCAGATGGAACGTGACCAGGCCTCCAAGTTCATCCACGACCTGCTGCGCCTGATGGCCACGCGCGGTGGGTCCGACCTGTTCCTGACGGCGGATTTCCCGCCCGCCATCAAGGTGGACGGCAAGGTCACCCGCGTGTCGCCGCAGCCGCTGACCGGCCAGCACACGATGGCGCTGGCGCGCTCGGTGATGAACGAGCGCCAGGCCTCCGAATTCGAGCGCACCAAGGAATGCAACTTCGCCATCTCGCCGCAGGGCGTGGGGCGCTTCCGCGTCAACGCCTTCATGCAGCAAGGCCATGTGGGCATGGTGATGCGCACCATCCCGCAGGTGCTGCCCACCATCGACGGCATGGGCCTGCCCCAGGTGTTGAAGGAGGTGGCGATGACCAAGCGCGGCCTGGTCATCATGGTGGGTGCCACCGGCTCGGGCAAGAGCACCTCGCTGGCGGCGATGATCGACTGGCGCAACGAGAACAGTCACGGCCACATCATCACCATCGAAGACCCGGTCGAATTTGTGCATGCGCACAAGAATTGCATCATCACCCAACGTGAGGTGGGCATCGACACTGATGGCTGGGAGATGGCGCTGAAGAACACCCTGCGCCAGGCACCCGATGTGATCCTGATGGGCGAGATCCGCGACCGCGAGACCATGGAGCACGCGGTGGCCTTTGCCGAAACCGGCCACCTGTGCATCACCACGCTGCATGCCAACAGCGCCAACCAGGCGCTCGACCGCATCATCAACCTGTTCCCCGAAGAGCGGCGCCAGCAATTGCTGATGGACTTGTCGCTCAACTTGAAGAGCATCGTCTCGCAGCGCCTGCTGCCCAAGGAAGAAGGCAAGGGCCGCATCGCCGCAGTCGAGATCCTGCTGAACACGCCGTTGATCAGCGAGCTGATCTTCAAGGGTGAGGTGGCCGAGATGAAGGACCTGATGAAGCGCAGCCGTGAGCTGGGCATGCAGACCTTCGACCAGGCCCTGTTCGATCTGTACGAGGCCGGCGAGATCAGCTACGAAGACGCATTGCGCAATGCCGATTCGGTGAACGACCTGCGGCTGCAGGTCAAGCTGCACAGCCACCGCGCGCGCAACCGTGATCTGTCGGCCGGCACCGAGCACATGAGCATCATGTGAGCTGGGCGGCTGCGGCGTCCGGGTGTGGTTGCGGAGGTGAGGCCGGGGCGTGGGGCGGAGCGGGGGCGGGGGCGGATGGGCGGCTGCCTGCGGTACCCTTGGCGCTGTCCCTGATCCACCCCACCGACCCGACACACCACCATGGCTGATCTGCTGGCGGCCTACCGCCACACCACCAAGAACCGCGCCGAGATCGAAGCTGGCAGCACCTGCGGCTGCTGCTACTGCATGCAGACCTTCCCGGCCAGTGAGATCGTCGCCTGGGCGGGGCTCGATTTCAGCCAACTCTGCAACCCCGACGCCGCCGACGCCGACACCGCCGTCTGCCCGCGCTGCGGCAGCGAGGCGGTGATGGGCGACACGTCGGGCTTTTCGCTCACACCGCAATTCCTGGGGCAGATGAACGAAGCCTGGTTCCAGCGCACCATCGTGCGCAAGCCTGCCCCCAAGAAGTGACCGCCACGATGAAAACCGACGACCCCGTTCCGAGCCGACGCGTCGCCTTCCTGGGCCTGGGCGTGATGGGCCACCCGATGGCCGGCCACCTGGCGCGCGCCGGGCATCAGGTCACCGTCTACAACCGCAGCGCCGCCAAGGCCCGGGCCTGGGTGGCTGAATATGTCGGCCCCCATGGCAACCGCGCTGCGCCCACCCCGCGCGAGGCGGCAGCCGGTGCCGAGTTCGTGTTCGCCTGTGTCGGCAATGACGACGATCTGCGCGCGGTGGTGCTGGGCGCCGATGGCGCCTTCGCCGGCATGGCTGCGGGCGCGGTGTTCGTCGACCACACCACCGCGTCGGCCGAGGTGGCGCGCGCGCTGCACAGCGCTGCGCGCGCGCTGGGCCTGCAGTTTGTCGATGCGCCCGTGTCCGGCGGCCAGGCGGGCGCGGTCAACGGCCAGCTCACGGTCATGTGTGGCGGTGATGCCGCGCCGTTCGCGGCCATGCAGCCGGTGGCGCTGGCCTACGCGCGCGCCGTCACCCTGGTGGGCGCGCCGGGCGCCGGCCAGTTGGCCAAGATGGTCAACCAGATCTGCATCGCTGGCCTGGTGCAGGCGCTGTCCGAGGGCATCGCCTTCGGCCGGACGGCCGGGCTGGACATGCAGCAGGTGCTCGATGTCATCGGCAAGGGCGCGGCCCAGAGCTGGCAGATGGACAACCGCGGCAAGACGATGGTCGACGGCCAGTTCAACTTCGGCTTCGCGGTCGACTGGATGCGCAAAGACCTGGGCCTGGTGATGGACGAGGCCCGCCGCAATGGCGCCCGCGTGCCCGTCACCGCCCTGGTCGACCAGTTCTATGCCGACGTGCAGGCCGCCGGCGGCCAGCGCTTCGACACGTCCAGCCTGATCACCCGGCTGAAATAGCCCAATTCCGTCCCGCCTGCGTTGTTCGCCCTCACGGGGCGGCCCCGGTGGCGCGGCCCAGCCGGGTCTGCGGGGCCCGCCTGGTCAGACGCTGTCAGACGCTGCGCGGCGGCGTCACTTGGCCTGCAGGGCCGCCAGCTCGGCCTCGGTGAGGATCTCGAACACCTTCACCACCTTGCCCACGCCGCTGGTGGCGCGGGCCAATTCGCTGGCGCGGTTGGCCTCGCGCTCGGTCACCCGGCCCATCAGGAAGATGGTGCCGCGCTCGGCCACCACCTTGACGGCAATGGCCTGCAGGTCTTTGGCGTCGACGAAGGCGGCCTTCACCTTGCTGCTGAGGATGGCGTCGTTGCTGCGCGCCGACAGTGTGGTGGTGCCCAGCACCGCCAGCTCGTTGACGGTGGCGCGCACGTTGTCGATGCGGGCCACGGCCTGCTCTGTGGCGGCGCGGGCGGCCTCGCTGGGCACCTCGCCGGTCAGCAGCACGGTGCGGTTGTAGCTGG
>JBBRJU010000334.1:0-3866 GCA_038218895.1 Burkholderiales bacterium | reverse complement strand
GCCCTGTTTGACCGTGCCAGCCTCGAACACCTGCCAGCCCTCGGACTCCAGCGCCGTGCGCACGAAGTGGCGGATCTCACGCTCGTCTTCGACGACCAGGATGACAGGTGACGTGGTGCTCAAGGAGGTGTCCTTCGTGCTGTGCGCTGCAAGTTGATCGCATTGCAGCGGCTCTGCGCTTTCATGGCGATTCTGGCGCGTCCCGTCATTTTGGCGTGGTCGCGTTACTGGCGCCGGCGGCGTGCGCATCCGCGCTCGGATCGATCGAAGGCGGTGTGCCCAGCGGCAGGCTGAAGACGAATGTCGCACCCTGCGGCAGCGTTGATTCAACCCAGATGCGACCGCGGTGCGCCTCGACGATGGCGCGGCAGATCGCCAGGCCCAGCCCCATGCCGGGCGTGGCCGACTCGCTGTTGCCGCGGGTGAACTTCTCGAAGATCAGTTCCTCCTTGCCCGGCGGGACGCCGGGGCCATGGTCACGCACGCTGACCCGCAATTCCTCGCCTGCGGGTCGCACCAGGATCTCCACCGCCGATGTGCCGGGCGTGTACTTGCCGGCGTTCTCCAGCAGGTTCACCAGTACACGCTCGATCAGCACTGCGTCGCAATCGACCAGCGGCACGGCTGGGTCGATGCGCACACGCAGAGGCCGTGCGCCCAAGGCGCCGTGCGCTGACTTCAAGGCGCCGCCGACGATCTCCTCCATCGACTGCCATTGCAGACGCAGCCGGATCTCACCACTCTGGATGCGCGCCATGTCGAGCAGATTGGTGACCATGTCGGTCATGCGCAGGGATTTCTCGCGCATCGCCGTGGCCAGGCCCTGCTGCGGCGGGCTCAGTGGCGGATGGCTGGCTGCCAGCGTCTCGGCCATGCCCACCAGCGCGGCCAGCGGCGTGCGCAAATCATGCGACAGCGCGGACAGCAAAGAATTGCGCAGCCGTTCCGATGCCATTTGAACGGTGGCGCCTTGCGCCACTTCGATGTAGTGCACACGTTCCAGCGCCATCGCCGCCAGCGCGGCAAAGGTCTCCAGTTGCTGACGCTGCTCGGGCACCAGCAGGGCCCGGGGCTGCGCGGGTTGCACCGCCAGCACCCCGCGAGAGCGCATGGTCGACTTCAGCGGCAGGTACAGCCAGGCGCTGCCGGCCAGCGTATCGGTGCCCAGCCCGGCGGGCAGGCTGTGGTCGAGCGTCCATTGCGCGGTGCCGAGGTCGAGGCCGGCGGCCTCGGTGATGGGCGCCTGCAGGCGGTCGCCGGCATCGAGCACATAGACCTCCACCTGCGCCTGGAACTCGCGGGCAATGACCGCCCGGGCGACCTCCACCGCCTGCGCATTGGTCAACATGTTCGACAGGTCGCGCGCGGCCTCGAACAGCGCGCGTGAGCGGGTCTCCCGCAACGTGGCGACACGCGCCTGGAAGCGCAGGCCGGCGGTCAATTGCCCGGTGACCAGGCCCACCACCAGCATCACCGCAAAGGTCAGCAGGTACTGCACGTCGGACACCGAGAACGACAGGCGTGGCGCGACGAAGAAAAAATCGAACGCGGCGACATTGCCGAAGGCGGCCAGCACGGCCGGGCCGCGCCCCAGCCACACTGCCACGCCGACCACCGACAGAAGGAACACCATCACGATGTTGGCGAGGTCGAAATACGGCACCAAAAAATGGGTCAGCAGCGTGGTGCCGGCGCAGGCGGCCGCAGCCAACAGGTAGCGCATCTGCCCACCGGCATCGGCATCTGCGTCGGTGCCTGCAGTACGGGCGGCAGCACCCGTGTCAACGGTCGGCCGCGCGCGTAGCGGCCGGCCGACCTCGATCCGGTCGATGTCTGGCGCCAAGGCGCCGAGTGCCCGCCCGAGCGAGCGCTGCGGCGACCAGGCCAGCCATGCCGGCGGCGGATGGCCCTGGCCCAGCACAAGTTTCGACAGGTTGTTCTGCCGGGCATGTTCCACCAGCGCGTTCGGAATGTTCTGCGCCGACAGCACCGCCGTGCTGGCGCCCAGGTCCTGGGCCAGCTTGACCGTCTGCAGGATGCCTTCACGCCGGCCTCCGTCCAGGCGCTGCAGTGCCGGTGTTTCGACATACACGGCGTGCCAGGTGACAGCCAGTTGCCGTGCCAGCTGCGCCGCGCTGCGCACCACATGCTGCGACCCGGCGTGCGGGCCGATGCAGCACAGCAGCGCACCTTCGGTCTTCCACACCGGCGCGATGGCGCGGTCGAGGCGGTAGGCCTGCACGTCGTCTTCCACCCTGTCGGCCGTGCGCCGCAACGCCAGCTCGCGCAGGGCCATCAGGTTGCCCTTGCGGAAGAAGTTTTTGGCCGCCCGCTCGGCTTGCGCCGGCAGGTAGACCTTGCCGGCGGCCAGCCGCTCGATCAGCTCGTCGGCCGGGGTGTCGACCAGCACCACCTCGTCGGCGCGGTCGAAAAACGTGTCGGGCAGGGTCTCGTGCACGACGATGCCGGTGATGCCGCCGACGACGTCGTTCAGGCTTTCGAGGTGCTGGACGTTGAGCGTGCTGTAGACGTCGATGCCGGCTGCCAGCAGTTCCTCCACGTCCTGCCAGCGTTTTGGATGGCGCGACCCCGCCACGTTGGAGTGCGCGAGTTCATCGACCAGCACCAGGCCGGGCTTGCGGGCAAGTGCGCCATCCAGGTCGAACTCGGCCAGGTGCTTTCCCCGGTGCACGATCTGTGCAGCTGGCAGCAGCGGCAGCCCTTCGAGCAGGGCCGCAGTGTCGCCACGGCCATGGGTCTCGACGATGCCCGCGACGACATCCACGCCCTCACCCTGCAGCTTGCGCGCCGCCAACAGCATGGCGCAGGTCTTGCCAACGCCGGCCGACGCCCCGAAGTAGATGCGCAGGCGGCCACGCTGTTCACGCTGCTCGTCCTTGCGAATCCGGTCCAGCAGCGCGTCAGGGTCCGGGCGTTGGTCGTCAGTCATGGCGGGCACGCATTGTCACAGCCGGCATCTGCTTTGGGTGCGCGTGTGCTTGTGCGGGCGCACGCCGGTGCAACGCTGCCCGAGAGTCAGTTGCGCGCCGCGTCGAGTGCGAGGTTGAGTTGCAGCACGTTCACGCGGGGCTCGCCGATGAAGCCGAACAACCGGCCTTCGGTGTGCGTGTCGACCAGTTGCTGAACCTGCGCCAAGGTCAGACTGCGCACCTTGGCGACCCGAGCCGCCTGGAACTGCGCGCCGGCCACGCTGATGTGTGGATCCAGGCCACTGCCCGACGCCGTGACCAGGTCGACCGGCACGGGTGCCTGGTTGTCGGGGTCGGCAGCGCGCAGCGCCGCGATGCGGCCCTGGACGGCGTCTGTCAGCGCGGGGTTCAGCGGGCCCTGGTTCGAACCGCCAGACCCGCTGGCGTTGTAGGGCATCGGGGCGGTGGCCGATGGCCGACCCCAGATGTACTGCGGGTCGCTGAAGTTCTGCCCGATCAGTGACGAGCCGACCGGCTTGCCGTCGCGCACGATCAGGCTGCCGGCGGCCTGCACCGGAAACGCCGCCTGGCCGATGCCGGTGACGACCAGGGGATAGACAACACCGGTGAGTGCGGTCAGCACCGCAAATATGACCAGGGCCGGGCGGATGATCGCGTTCATTTCAGTTCCTTCAGACAAGGTGCAAGGTGCCCAGCGCCAGGTCGATGATCTTGATGCCGATGAAGGGCACGACCAGGCCACCCAGTCCATAGATCAGCACGTTGCGGCGCAACAGCGCTGCGGCGCCGATGGCGCGGTACTTGACACCCTTCAGCGCCAGCGGGATCAGGAAGACGATGACCAGGGCGTTGAAGATCACCGCCGACAGGATGGCCGACGACGGGCTCCCCAGCGCCATCACGTTGAGCGCGCCA
>JBBRJU010000333.1:0-3869 GCA_038218895.1 Burkholderiales bacterium | reverse complement strand
GGGCGCCCCCAGTGGCCCGGCACAGCCGGTTCCACGGCGGCCGCTTGGTTCCGCCTGATTTGCGCAGACACCCCATGTCCGCGCTCCAGTTTTCTGCTGACCTGCTGCTGCGCGCCCAGGGCGCGGGCCTGGGCATCCAGGCCGCCATCTTCGACGTCGACGGCGTGCTCACCGACGGGCGGCTCTACATCGGCGAGGCCGGCGAGGTGTTCAAGGCCTTCCATGTGCTCGACGGCCATGGCCTGAAGCTGCTGGCCCAGGTGGGCATCACGCCGGTGATCATCACCGGGCGTGATTCGCCCGCGGTGCGCCGCCGGGTGGCCGACCTGGGCCTGGCCGACGCCCACTACGGTGTGGCCGACAAGCTGGCGGTGGCCCAGGCCCTGCTGGCCGAACGCGGCTGGGCCTGGCCGCAGCTGGCCGCCATCGGCGACGACTGGCCAGACCTGCCGCTGCTGGCGCGCGCCGGCTTCGCCTGTGCCCCGGCCAACGCCCATGCCGAGGCCCGCGCGCTGGCCCACCATGTCACCACTGCCCGCGGCGGTGAAGGCGCGGCGCGTGAGTTCTGTGACCTGCTGCTGCAGGCCAGCGGGCGCTACGGCGCTTTGCTGGCCGCGCAGCAGGGCACGCTGGACGGCCGCTGATGGGCGCCCCGGCCCGGCGCCGCACCGCCCGGCGCTGCACTGCCCGAAGAACCAGCCGATGAACCGCCCCGAGCTGCACCTGCCCGATCTGCCCGAGGTGTCGGTGCAGCTGGGCCTGCCGGCGCTGGGCGGCGCCGACGCGCCCGTGGCTGGCCGGCCGGCTCGCCCGCCCCAGCCCTGGCGCTACAGGCTGCTGCAAGGCCTGTCGTCCTATCTGCCGCTGCTGTTGATGGCCCTGCTGGCAGCGGGCACCTGGTGGCTGGTGCGCAACACCCCGCAGGCGCCCGGCGCGCGCACCGACGCACCGCTCAGCCAGACGCCGGACTACACCATGAACGGCTTCGCCATCACCCGCTTCGCGCCTGACGGCCAGGTGGCACTGCGCATCGCCGGTGACGTGCTGCGCCACTACCCGGCCACGGACCGGCTGGAAATCGACGGCGTGCGCATCCAGGCCACCGCACCCGACGGCCGCACCACCGACGCCACGGCCCGCCACGCCGTGGCCAATGGCGACGGCAGCGAGATCCAGTTGTTGGGTGGCGCCCAGGTCGTCAGCCAACTGTCCGGCGGCCAGGTGCTGGAAGTGAAAGGCGAGTTCCTGCATGCCTTCCTGCGCTTCGAGCGGCTGCGTTCGCACCTGCCGGTGCAGGTGCGCTACGGTGGCACCGATGCCCGCGCCGGCGGGCTCGACTACGACAACCTGCAGCGCCAGCTCATCCTCAACGGGCCGGTGCGGGCCACCGTGGCCGCGCCTGGGCGCGCCAGGCTGCCGGTGGCGCCCGCCACACCCAAACCGCGATGACCACGCGCCGCCCACTGGTGTTCATCACCGGCGCGTCCAGCGGCATCGGCCAGGCCCTGGCGCTGCGCTACCACCGGGCCGGCTGGCGCCTGGCGCTGGTGGCGCGCCGGGCTGACGCAGTGCAACAGTGGGCTGACGCGCAGGCCATCCCGGCTGCCGAGGTGCTGGTGCTGGCCGCCGACGTGCGTGATGTGGACGCCATCACCGCTGCTGGCCGCAACTGCCTGGCCCAGGCCGGCCTGCCCGATGTGGTGATCGCCAACGCCGGCATCAGCGTGGGCATCGACAGCGCCGACTTTGCCGATCTGGCGGTGATGCGCGCCACCTTCGAGACCAACATCCTGGGCATGGCGGCCACCTTCCAGCCGTTCGTGGCGGCCATGTGCGCGCGGGGCAGCGGCAGGCTGGTCGGCATTGCCAGCGTCGCCGGCGTCCGCGGCCTGCCCGGGCATGGCGCCTACTGCGCCAGCAAGGCAGCGGTGTTCGCCTACTGCGAAAGCCTGCGCGGCGAATGCCGGCCGCACGGCGTGCAGGTGGTCACCATCGCGCCCGGCTACATCGACACGCCGCTGACCCGGCGCAACCGCTATCGCATGCCGTTCCTGATGGCGCCCGAGGCCTTTGCCGACCAGGCGTTCGCCCACATCGGCGCGGGCGTGCGCACACGTTTCATCCCGTGGCAGATGGGCGTGGTGGCAGCCGGGCTGCGCCTGCTGCCTGATGCGCTGTTCGACCGCCTGCTGGCTGGCCGCCCCCGCAAGCGCCGGCAAAACGAGTAAGCGCTTGCGGACCGGGCGTCGCCGACGCCGACCATGAAAAAAGGCGCCGTCTGGCGCCTTTTTTTTCATCTGGGGTCTGGCCCGCTGAGCGGTCGCAACCGGGTTGGTCAATAGCCCTGGCTGCCACCACCACCGTAGCCGCCGCCACTGCCGCCGCCGCGCGGGCCGCGGCCGGTGCCGTAGGGGCTGCGGCCACCGCCACCACCACCTGCGCCGCCGCCACCGGTACCGCCGCCACCACCGCCGTAGCCGCCGCCACTTCCGCCACCGCCGCTGCGGCTGCCGCCACCACCACCGTAACCGCCACCGCCGCCCGTGCTGCCACCACCACCGTAGCCGCCACCGCCACTGCGGCTGCCGCCACCACCGCCGCCGTAGCCGCCGCCACTACCGCCGCCACCACCGTAGCCGCCGCCGCCGCCACCAAAGCCACCCGGGCGCTCTTCACGCGGGCGGGCTTCGTTCACGACGATGGCGCGGCCTTCCAGGGGTTGGCCGTTCATCGCGTTCATGGCGGCCTGTGCTTCAGCGGGCGACGACATCTCGACAAAGCCGAAGCCCTTCGATCGGCCGGTCTCGCGGTCCATCATCACCTTGGCAGACGTGACGCTGCCAAATTGCCCGAATGCCTGCTGCAGGGATTCGTCGCGCACCGAGTAGGCCAGGTTGCCGACGTAAAGCTTGTTTCCCATGAGGGGAAGCTCCTTCTCAAGAAAAGTAAACCATGTGGAGCTTCATCCCGGCATGAAACATTCAAGCTGCAGGCGCCGTCTCCAGACACGGGCCGAAGGCGCAAACGCCCTCTCGATTCATTATGGTGGCAAAACCCGGGCCGCGCCCAGTGCTCTCTGGCAAGTGCTAACCCGCACGTATCATGAGTGTTGTCATGCGGGTACAACCGGTCGAGCACGGCGCCCTGCAGGCGCTCAACGCGGTGCTTCAGAGCATCGAATCGGTGCGCAATGGGCGCGCGCTGTACCTGTTGCTGCTGGCCTTTGCCGGCGCCGGCCTGTTGATGACGCTGGCACAGGGTGCGCTGGCACGCGAATCGGCCACTGCTGCCGCGCTGTGGCTGGCGGCGGCCTTCTTCAGCCTGTTCTACACCAGCAATGCCGCCGGCCTGGTGCTGATGGACGAGGCCTGCGGGCGCACACCGCGGCTGCCGGGCGATGCGCTGCGCGACGCGCTGCGCACCGCCCACCGGCTGCTGGCGGTGGTGCTGTGCGTGCTGCTGGCCGCTGCCCTGTTGCTGGCCCTGGTGCTGGGGCTGCTGTGGGCCACGCGCCTGCCGGGCTTGGGGCCCACCTTGCTGGGCGGGGTGGTGGCGGTGGGCGTGCCGGCGCTGGGCCTGGCCGGCGTGGCGCTGCTGGCCCTGGTGGGGCCGTTGGCGGCACCGGCCGTCTGGGCAGGCCTGGGCGTGCGGCAGACGCTGCGCCTCTTGCTGCGGCAAGTGCGCCGGCGCTTTGTCCATGCGCTGATGCTGTCGGCCGCAGTCAGCCTGCTCACCGCCACCGTGGCTGGCCTGGTCAGCGTGGTGGTGCTGGCCGGCGCCCGGGTGCTGCTGGCGCTGGCCGTGGGCGTGCTCGACATCGACCTGGCGCCGCAGCCCTTCCTGGCGGCGCTGTTCGGCCAGGGGTTGCG
>JBBRJU010000332.1:0-3874 GCA_038218895.1 Burkholderiales bacterium | reverse complement strand
CAATTAACAATGGTCTTCGTTGTTGTTTCCAGGCCGGCCATTGGCTCAGGCTCAGCAGCATGGCGCGCCGCCTGCCTGGGCTTGCTGCTGCAGTGCCAGCACCACGCTGGGCATGTGCATGAATTTCGACCCCTTGACCAGCACCGCGCCACAGGCCGGCGCCTGGCCCAGCGCCCCAACCACGGCCGCAGCGTCGGCAAAGTGGCGGGCACCGGGGCCATAGGCGCGGGCGGCGTCGGCGCAGGCGCTGCCGGCGGCCCAGAAATGGGCGATACCGGCGGCCTGGGCGTAACGGCCCACCTCGGCATGGAAGGCCGGGCCCTGGTCGCCCACTTCGCCCATGTCACCCAGCACCAGCCAGTGCGGCGCCGGCAGGCTGGCCAGCACGTCGATGGCGGCACGCACCGAATCGGGGTTGGCGTTGTAGCTGTCGTCGATCAGCGTGACGGCCCGGCCGGCCCATTGCAGCGGCAACAGGCGCGAGCGCCCGGCCACCGGGCGGAACGCGGCCAGCCCCTGCACCACCGCAGCCAGCGGCACGCCGGCGGCCAGCGCGCAGGTGGCAGCCGCCAGCGCGTTGTGCAGGTTGTGGCGGCCGGGAATGTGCAGTTGCAGCGTGGCCGCGCCCGCAGGCGTGCAGATGGCGAACTGCCAGTGGCCGCCGGCCGCAGTGGCCAGCCAGGCGGCTGGCAGCATGGGGTCAGGTCTCACCTCGGCCGGGCCTTGCATCGCAAAGCACAGCTGGCGGCGGCTGCCGGCCCGGTGCTGCCACACCGGCGCATGCGCATCGTCGGCCGGGAACACCGCCACCCCGTCCGCCGGCAGTGCGCTGATCACCGCGCCGTTCTCCTGCGCCACCGCTTCCACCGAGGCCATGAATTCCTGGTGCTCGCGCTGGGCGTTGTTGACCAGCGCCACCGTGGGGCGGGCGATGGCCGACAGCATGGCAATCTCGCCCGGGTGGTTCATGCCCAGCTCGAACACCGCGATGGTGTGGGCGCCGGTGCCGGCCGGCTGCAGGCGCAGCACCTGCAGCGGCAGGCCGATGTGGTTGTTGTAGTTGCCGGCAGTGGCCAGGCTGCAGTCACCGGCATGGGCGCGCAGGATGGCCGCCACCATCTGGGTGACGGTGGTCTTGCCGTTGCTGCCGGCCACGCCGATCACCGGGCCAGTGAAGCGGCCCCGCCAGCCGGCGGCCAGCTGCTGCAGCGCGGCCAGGCTGTCGGCCACCTGCAGGCCGGGCAGGCCGGCACTGGCGATGCCGTGCTCGGCCAGCGCGGCTGCAGCGCCTGCGGCCCGGGCCTGCGGCACGAAGGCATGGGCGTCGAAGTTGTCGCCGCGCAGGGCCACGAACAGATCGCCCGGCTGCAGCGTGCGGGTGTCGCTGTGCACGCGCAGGATCGGCGTGGCCGGGTCGCCCAGCAGGCTGGCGCCGGGCAGCAGCGCCGCCGCCTCAGCCAGGGTCATCAGCGCTGTGCTCATGCGGCGCGCCGCGCGGCCAGCGCCTGGGCAGCCACCGCGCTGTCGCGGAAGGGGCGCTTTTCGCCGGCCACGTCCTGGTGGTCCTCGTGGCCCTTGCCGGCGATCAGCAGCACGTCTTGCGGCGCAGCACCGGCCACGGCATGGGCGATGGCCTGAGCCCGGTCTTCGATCAGCTGCACGCCGGCTGTGCGGTCCAGGCCGGCGCGGATCTGGTCGAGGATGACCATCGGGTGTTCATGGCGCGGGTTGTCACTGGTCAGCACCACATGGTCGGCCAAGCGCGCGGCGATGGCCCCCATCAGCGGGCGCTTGCTGGCGTCGCGGTTGCCACCGCAGCCAAACACGCACCACAGCGCGCCGCCGCGGGCCGCCGCCAGCGGGCGCAGCGCGACCAGGGCCTTGTCCAGCGCATCGGGCGTGTGGGCATAGTCGACCACCACCTCGGGCTGGCCGGCGGCAGCGGGCACACGGTCCATGCGGCCGGGCACCGGCGTGAGGCGCGGCACCACGGCGGCGGCGTCGGCCAGCGGCACGCCCAGGGCCCGCAGCGCTGCCAGCACGCCCAGCAGGTTGCTGGCGTTGTAGTCGCCGATCAGGCGGCTGTGCACCGGCACGCGGGCCTCGCCTTCGGCCAGGGTGAAGTACAGGCCGCCGTCGGCATAGCCCAGGTGCAGCGCGCGCAGCCGCGCGGCTTGCTGCAGCGACACCGTCCACAGGTCGAGCGCGCCACGCTGCAGCTCGGCTGCCAGCGCCGCGCCCTGCACATCGTCGATGTTGACCACCGCCGCCTGCAGCCCGGGCCAGCTGAACAAGGCATGCTTGGCCGCCCAGTAGGCGGCCATGCTGCCGTGGTAGTCCAGGTGATCACGGGTGAAGTTGGTGAACTGCGCCACCCGCACCGGCGTTCCGGCCAGGCGCTGCTCGACGATGCCGATCGACGAGGCCTCGATCGCGCAGGCCGCAAAACCCGCGTCGACCATGCGGCGCAAGCCGGCATGCAGCGTCACCGGGTCGGGCGTGGTCAGGCCGGTGGGGGTGATGCTGCCGGCGTCGCCGTCCAGCGGTGGCTGGCCGATCCCGAGCGTGCCGACCACGCCGCAGCGCTGTCCCAGCGCGGTCAAGGCCTGGGCTGTCCACCAGGCGGTGCTGCTCTTGCCGTTGGTGCCGGTGGCGGCCACCACCTGCAGCGCCTGCGCCGGCTGGCCGAACCAGGCTGCGGCCAGCGGGCCGGTGGCGGCCTTCAGGCCCGGCAGCGCGGCGATGCGGGCGTCGTCGAAGCCGAAGGCTGGTGCACCGTCGGCCTCGACCAGGCAGGCTGCGGCGCCGGCAGCCAGCGCGGCGGCCACGTACTGGCGGCCGTCGGTGGCGCTGCCGGGCCAGGCGATGAAGGCATCACCCGCGCGCAGCAAGCGGCTGTCGGTGCGCAGCGTGGCCGTGCCGCCCTGGCGCACCCGTGCCGCCAGCCAGTCGGTGGCCTGGTCAATGTTCTGCAGGGTGTGCGGTGCTGGTGCCATGGCGTCAAAAGCTTTCGGGCGCGTCGGGCACGGCCTTGGCCACCACGCGCGGCTTCACATCCAGGTCGGGCGGCACGCCCAGCACACGCAGCGTCTGCTGCACCACCTGGCTGAACACCGGCGCAGCCACGGCGCCGCCGTAGTATTTGCCGTTGCTGGGCTCGTCGACCATCACCGCCACCACGATGCGCGGCTTGTCGATCGGCGCCAGGCCGACAAACCAGCTGCGGTACTTGTTGCTGGCGTAGCCCTTGCCTTCCTGCTTGTGCGCGGTGCCGCTCTTGCCGCCGACCGAATAGCCGATGGTCTGCGCCAGCTGGCCGGTGCCGCCAGGGCCGGCCGCCATCTGCAGCATGGTGCGGATCTCACGCGCGGTTTCGGGCGAGATGACGCGGATGCCCGACACCGGTTGCTCCTGGCGCAGCATGGTGACGGGGATCACTTCGCCGTCACGCGCAAAGGTGGTGTAGGCCCGCGCGATCTGCAGCAGCGACGTCGACAGACCGTAGCCATATGCCATGGTCGCCTGCTCGATCGGCCGCCAGGTCTTGTAGGGGCGCAGCCGGCCGGTGACGGCGCCCGGGAAGCTGATCTGCGGCTTCTGGCCGTAGCCGACGCTGGAATACAGCTCCCACAGCTCACGCGGCTGCATCTGCATGGCCATGCGCACCGTGCCGATGTTGCTGCTCTTCTGGATCACCTCGCGCACGCTGAGCGTGCCGTAGTGGTGGGCGTCCTTGATGGCGATGCCGCTGACCACCACGCTGCCGGCCGACGCGTTGATCAGCGTCTCGGGCTTGACCTTGCCGGTCTCCAGCGCCCAGGCAACGATGAAGGGTTTCATCGTCGACCCGGGCTCGAAGATGTCGGTCAGCGCA
>JBBRJU010000331.1:0-3931 GCA_038218895.1 Burkholderiales bacterium | reverse complement strand
CACCGGGCCGGCCAGACAGGTCTGAGCTTGCGGTCTGCGCAGCACCGGCATCAGCAGGGTTGGTGTCCGGGCTGTGCTGCGCACCCACGGCCTCGCAGCGCTCAGCCGCTTCGCCAGGCACAACCCCGCCTCAGGCGGGTTTGTGTCCGGGCTCAGCCCCTTGGGTGGTGGGCCGCATGCAGGGCGCGCAGGCGTTCACGCGCCACATGGGTGTAGATGGTGGTGGTCGCGATGTCGGCATGGCCCAGCAGCAGTTGCACGGCGCGCAGGTCGGCACCGTGGTTCAGCAGGTGGGTGGCAAAGGCATGGCGCAGTGTGTGCGGTGACAGCGGCGCGGTGATGCCGGCGCTGGCCGCATGGCGCTTGACCAGGGCCCAGAACATCTGCCGCGTCATCGCCGCGCCGCGGGCGGTGACGAACAGCGCGTCGCTCTGCTGCCCGGCCAGGATGGCGCTGCGGGCCTCGGCCAGGTAGCGGGTGATCCAGTCTTGCGCCTCGGCGCCGAAGGGCACCAACCGCTCCTTGCTGCCCTTGCCCACCACCCGCAGCACGCCGGCGCGCAAATCCACCCGCACGCTGGCGATGCCGACCAGCTCGCTCACCCGCAGGCCGCTGGCGTACAGCAGCTCCAGCATCGCGCGGTCGCGCAGGCCCAGTGGCGTGGCCACGTCGGGTGCGTCGAGCAATGCCTCCACCTGCGCCTCGCTCAGCACCTGGGGCACACGCATGGGCTGGCGGGCATGGCCCAGGCGCAGCGTGGCGTCTTCACTGACCAGGCGCTCGCGCAGCGCCCAGCGGAAGAAGCGCTTGAACACCGTCAGCCGGCGGTTGGCGGTGGTGGCCCGGCTGCCGGCGTGGCGGTCCGCGATGTAGCCCAGCAGGTCGGTTTCGGTGCTGCTGGCGATCGCCCGGCCGCTGCGGTCAGCCAGCCAGTGGGCATAGAGCGTCAGGTCACGCCGGTAGGCGTCCAGCGTCAGCCTGGCCAGGCCGTCTTCGATCCACAGCGCGTCGATGAAGCGCTGCAGCACCGCCCGGCTGGCCGCCGGCAGCGGCACCGGGCCGGGCTCGTCAAGCGGCATGGCGCACGGCGCTCATTCCAAGGTCAGCTTCTGCGCTGCCACCACCTTCTTGTAGACCTCGAACTCGGCGGCGATCTGGGCGCCGAACTCGGCCGGCGTGTTGGCCACCACCAGCGAGCCGGTGCCCTCGATGCGGGCACGCACCTCGGGCAGCTCGGTGGTCTTCTTCACTGCAGCATGCACCTTGTCGACCACGTCCTTGGGCAGGCCCTTGGGGCCGTAGATGCCGTAGTAGGCCATGCGGTTGACCGGCTCCAGGCCCACCTCCTTGAATGTGGGCACGTTGGGCAACTGGGCCAGGCGCTGCGGCGCGGCCACCACGATGGCGATCAGCCGGCCGTCCTTGATGAAGGGCAGTGCCGACGGCATGTTGTCGAAGATGATCGGCACCTGGCCGGCCACGGTGTCGTTCAGCGCCGGGCCGGCGCCGCGGTAGGGGATGTGGGTGATGAAGGTGCCCGACAGGTTCTTGAACAGCTCCATCTGCAGGTGGCCGATGCCGCCGGTGCCCGAGCTGGCGAAGCTGTACTTGCCGGGGCTCTTTTTCAGCTCGGCCAGGAAGCCCTTGTAGTCCCGCGCGGGGAACGACGGGTGCACCGCAATCACGTTGGGCGTGGCCGCCACGTTGGTGATGGGGGTGAAGTCGGTCAGCGGGTTGTAGGCGATCTTGGGGTTGATGGCCGGGTTGGCGGCGGTGGTGCTCACCGTGGCCATGCCCAGCGCGTAGCCGTCCGGCGTGGCGCGGGCGGTTTCAGTGGCACCCACCGAGCCGCCGGCACCGGCCTTGTTCTCCACCACCATGGTCTGGCCCAGGGCCGGGCCGATCTTCTCGGCCAGCACGCGGGCGATGATGTCGGTGGTGCCACCGGGCGCAAACGGCACCACCAGGCGCACCGGCTTGACGGGGTAGGCCTGGGCCAGCGCGGCCAGTGGTGCGGCGGCCAGGGCCAGCAACAGGGTGGAAAGCTTCAGGGTCTGGTTCAGTCGCGTCATGGCGGGTGTCTCCTGGGTGTCTGCAACGGTCGGCGGCCATTGTGCCCGGCTGCGCACAGGCCCTGCCGGGCCGGCTGGCACACTGCCGCATGCCCGATCTGCTGCTGCTGCTGCCTGACTTCGCGCTGATCGCGCTGGGCTACCTGGTCTGCCGCTACACCGCGCTCGACCGCCCGGTGTGGGACGGCGCCGAGCGCCTGGTCTATTACCTGCTGTTCCCTTGCCTGCTGTTCCAGGCCATCGTGCGCACCCCCATCCACCTGGCCGACATCGTCTCGCTGGGCGGCGTCGGCCTGGCGGTGGTGGGCACCGGCATTGCGCTGGCCTATGCGATGGGCCGCGCCCCGGGGGTCGACCCGATGACACACGCCAGCGGCGCACAGACCGCCTTCCGCTTCAACAGCTATGTGGCGCTGGCGCTGGCCGAGCGCCTGGCCGGTGCACCCGGCGTGGCCTGGCAGGCGCTGCTGGTGTCGGTGTGCGTGCCGGTGTGCAACGTGGCCGCCGTGTGGCCGCTGGCACGCCAGGGCGGGCACGGCTACCTGAAGGAGCTGGCCAAGAACCCGCTGATCCTGGCCACGCTGTCGGGCCTGGCCTTCAACCTGGGTGGCCTGCACCTGCCCGAGCTGGCGTCCACCACGCTGTCCCGCATCGGCGCTGCCGCGCTGCCGCTGGGGCTGATGGCCGTGGGCGCCGGCCTGCGCTTTGGCGCCCTGCGCGACGCTCCCTGGCTGGCCACCGGGCTGATGGCCACGCGCCATCTGGTGCTGCCGCTGGTCGGCATCGGCCTGGTGCTGTGGCTGCAGCTGCCACCGGCCCAGCAGGCGGTGATCGTGGCCTTCGCCGCCATGCCCACCGCCAGCAGCGCCTATGTGCTGGCCACCCGCATGGGCGGCAACGGCGCCTATGTGGCCGGGCTGGTCACGGTGTCGACCCTGCTGGCGATGGTGGGCCTGCCGGCGGCGCTGGGGACGCTGGCCTGGCTGCGCTGAAACGCCGGCCCAGCCAGACGGTGGTGATGACCGCCAGCCCGAAGCCGACGCTGGACAGCGCCACCGGCTGGCCATGGATCGGCCACGCAAACCCCATCGCGAAGAACGGCTGCAGCAGCTGCACTTGGCTGACGCGCACCGCATCGCCCTGGGCCAGCGCGCGGTACCAGGCGAAGAAGGCGATCCACATCGAGAACAGGCTGACATAGGCAAAGCCCAGCCAGGCGGCCCACGGCACGCCGGCCAGCGCCGGCTGCGCCGGCCACTGCAGCACGGCACCGGGCAGCGTGGCCGGCAGTGCCGCCAGCGTGACCCAGCAGATGGTGCGCTCGGCCCCCAGCGCCACCGTCACCCGCGCGCCGGCGACATAGCCGATGGACGCGGCCAGCACGCCAAAGGCCAACCAGGCATCCACCGGCGACGGCTGCCAGCCCAGGCCGGCCTGCTGCGCCCGCCACAGGCTGAAGGCCACCACCAGCGCACTGCCG
The DNA here is from genome assembly GCA_038218895.1 of Burkholderiales bacterium. Lineage (GTDB taxonomy): Bacteria > Pseudomonadota > Gammaproteobacteria > Burkholderiales > Burkholderiaceae_C > Pseudaquabacterium. The sequence goes on along the minus strand of JBBRJU010000331.1, from coordinate 379 downwards.
GCCAGCGCACAAGCCCAGAACCCGCGCGCCACGCGCTGGCGCAGCACCAGCGCCGCCACCGCCGATGTGGCAAGCGGCGCCAGCGCGGTGATCACCGCTGCATGCTGGCTGGTTTCGGTGCGCAGGGCCCAGGCCAGGGCCAGCGGGTAGGCCAGCGCATTGCCGGCAGCGGCCACCGCCAGCAGGCGCCACTGCATCCGGTCGGGCCAGGGCGCGCGGGCATGCCACAGCCACAGCGCCGACAAGGCTGCGGCCACCACGGCCCGGGCGCAGGTGACGAACAGCGGCGTGAACTGCGGCGCGGTTGCGGTGCCGGTGGCCAGCTGGGTCATCGGCAGCGTCATGCCGAACATCGCCATCGCGGCGATGCCGAGCCAGA
>JBBRJU010000330.1:0-3933 GCA_038218895.1 Burkholderiales bacterium | reverse complement strand
CCCAGTCGCCCAGCGCTTCGCTCCACGCCGTGCTGCACACACCAGGCCTGGTTCATGATCGGCACGTAGAGCAGCTTGTCGGGCAGCACCGCATCGGGCGCGCTGAGCTTGAAGTCCAGCGTCAGCGCGTCGACCTTGCTGACGGCGGCAATGCCCTTGAGCGTGAAGCTGCGCTCGTTCTCGACAAACTCGGCAATGTGCGTGCCAAATTTCTTGAGCTTGGCGCCGTTGTCGCCCAGCACCTTGCGGCCCAGCAGGTCCAGGCTCTGGATGGTGTTGGTGCCTTCGTAGACCATGTTGATGCGCGCATCACGCACAAACTGCTCCATGCCGTTGCCATGGATGTAGCCATGGCCGCCCCACACCTGCTGGCAGGCGCTGGTGGCCGTCCAGCCGTTGTCGGTGACAAAGGCCTTGATGACCGGCGTGAGCAGCGACACCAGGTCGTCGGCATCCTGGCGGGTCTCGGTGTCGTCGGTGCACACCAGCACATCCAGTTGCAGCGCGGTGTAGGTCATCAGCGCGCGTGCGCCTTCGGCATAGGCGCGGGCGGTCAGCAGCATGCGGCGCACATCCGGGTGCACGATGATCGGGTCGGCGGGCTGGTCGGGCGCCTTGGCGCCCGACAGCGCACGCATCTGGATGCGGTCCTTGGCGTAGGCCGCAGCGTTCTGGTAAGCCACTTCGGTCAGGCCCAGGCTCTGGTTGCCCACGCCCAGGCGGGCGGCGTTCATCATCACGAACATCGCCGCCAGGCCCTTGTGCGGCTGGCCGACCAGGCTGCCCACGGCGCCGTCCAACACGATCTGGCAGGTGGCATTGCCGTGGATGCCCATCTTGTGCTCCAGCGCGCCGCAATAGATGCCGTTGCGGTCGCCCAGACTGCCATCGGGATTGGCATGGAACTTCGGCACGATGAACAGCGAGATGCCTTTGCTGCCGGCAGGCGCGTCCGGCAGCCGCGCCAGCACCAGGTGCACGATGTTTTCGGCCAGGTCATGCTCACCGGCGCTGATGAAGATCTTCTCGCCGCTGATGCGGTAGTTGCCGTCTGCCTGCGGCACGGCCTTGCTGCGCAGCAGGCCCAGGTCGGTGCCGCAATGCGGCTCGGTCAGGCACATGGTGCCGGTCCACTGGCCGCTGGTGAGCTTGGGCAAATACAGCGCCTTCTGCGCGGGCGTGCCATGGGCATGCAGGGCCTCGTAGGCGCCATGGCTGAGGCCCGGGTACATGGTCCAGGCCTGGCTGGCCGAGTTCAGCATCTCGTAGAAGCACTGGTTCAGCACCAGCGGCAGGCCCTGGCCGCCGTAGGCGGGGTCGCAGCTCAGCGACGGCCAGCCACCTTCCACATACTGGGCATAGGCCTGCTTGAAGCCCTGGGGCGTGGTCACCGCATGGGTGGCCAAGTCGAGGTGGCAGCCCTCGGCATCACCGGGCAGGTTGATCGGTGTCAGCACCTCGGCGGCAAACTTGCCACCTTCGGCCAGCACCGCATTGAGCGTTTCGGCATCGATGTCGGCATGCGCGGGCAAGGCCTGCAGCGTGGGCACGGCATCGAGCACTTCATGCAACAGGAATTGCATGTCGCGGATGGGCGGGGTGTAGTGGGGCATGGGGGCTCCTGAGGCTGGTGAATGGGTGCGGCGTCGGCGGCCGGCGTCAAGAAAACAAGGGTCAGCGCGCGGCGCTGCGCAATGGCGCAGCCGCCGGCTCGGCCTGCAACCCGGGCTGCAACCCAGGCTGCAAATAGAACTGCACGATGCGGTCGAAGCCCTTGCGGGCGCGCTCCACCGCACCGGGCAGGCGCAAGAAGCGGGCGTCGTGGTGCAGGGCCAGGATCAAGCCATGCAGCTCGAACAGCATCTGCAGGGTGTCGGTGTCGGCACGCAGGTGGCCGGCCTCGATCGACTGACCGATCGCCCGCGCCAGCGCCGCTTGCCAAGCACGCACCATGCTGGCCAGTGCATCACGCACCGGGCCGGGCCGGTCGTCGAATTCAACCGCGCCGCTGATGTAGATGCAGCCCGAATCCAGTTCCACCGACACCCGCTTGACCCAGCGGTCGAACAGCGCGCGCAACCGCGGCAGGCCGCGCTGCTCACGCACGGCAGGAAAGAACACTTCATCCTCGAAACGGGTGTGGTACTCGCGGATCACTGCGATCTGCAGTTCCTCGCGGGAGCCGAAGTGGGCGAACACGCCCGACTTGCTCATCTGCGTCACCTCGGCCAGCGCGCCGATGGACAGGCCTTCCAGCCCCATGTGCGATGCCTGGGCCAGCGCCGCTTCCAGGATCGCGGCGCGGGTCTGCTGGCCCTTGTGCATGGCGCGAACGGTCGGGGGGGCAGCAACACGCTTGCGGCCGGCGGGGGCCAGGGGGTCGTCAGGCAGGGTTTGGGCAGACACGGCGGTTGGCGGTTAGGCGGTTGGCGGTTGGCGGTTGGGCAGACGCGGCGCAAGGAAAGGAACGAACGATCGTGCTATTTTGCAGAAACCGTCCGGGCTGTGCCGCCGGCGACAGCTTTTTTTCTAGACGATGGCGACTAGATCACGCTGTTGCCTGGCCAGGGGAAAGCACGGCGCACGGCGCGCAACCGTGTCAGCGCCTGGCTGCCCGTCAGAGAACTGTGGTTAAACTCAGTGCAAGAAAGTCGCGCACCATGCCCCGCGAACCCACGGAGAGCAAGCCCATGTCTTTGCAATCGCCATTGCAGTCGGTTGAACTCTTTGCAGGTGCCGGCGGCCTGGCGCTGGGAGTCACCCTCGCAGGCTTCAAGAGCCAAGGTGTGGTCGAGTGGGACAAGTGGGCCTGCGACACCGTCCGTCAGAACCAAATGAGAGGCCACCCGCTGGTGGCCGACTGGCCGCTCCATGAAGGCGATGTCCGGTGCTGGATTCAGAGCGCGGGATTGGCGTCGCGGTCGCATCAGATCGACCTGGTTGCCGGCGGGCCGCCTTGCCAGCCGTTCTCGATGGGCGGCAAGCATCAAGCCTACCTGGACGCACGCGACATGTTCCCGGCCACGGTGGATGTGATCCGCCAACTGCAGCCACGCGCCTTCATCATCGAAAACGTCAAGGGTTTGACGCGCGCCAGCTTCAGCAACTACTTCGAGTACATCCAGGCACAGTTGGCGTTTCCCGAATTGCAGCGCAAAGCCGACGAAAGCTGGGCAGACCATCACCGCCGGCTGCAGCGGTTCAAGACCTCCGATCGACACAGCGGCAGCGGTCTTCACTACAGGTTGGTCGTGACCCTGGTGAACGCCGCCAATTTTGGTGTGCCCCAAAAACGCGAGCGGGTCTTCATGGTCGGCTTTCGCTCGGACATCGACGCACGCTGGTCGTTTCCGGCCGAGACACATTCGTTTGACGCACTGGTTCATGACCAGTGGGTCAGTGGGGCCTACTGGCACCGCCACGGCCTCCACCCCAGCCAACGGCCTGCGCCGAGCAACAGTGCGCTGCCTTTGATCGCCAGCCTGCGCGGCCTCGGCCTGTTGCCGACCAAGGCCCCCTGGCAAACCGTGCGTGACGCCCTGACGGGGCTGCCCGACCCAGGCGAAGGAGGCACGCGGTTTCTGAATCACCGGCTGCAGGTTGGCGCGAAGGTGTATCCCGGCCACACTGGCAGTCCGCTCGATTTGCCTGCCAAGACGCTGAAAGCAGGTGGCCACGGTGTGCCCGGCGGCGAGAACATGCTGGTGCGCACCGATGGGAGCGTGCGCTACTTCAGCATCCGTGAGTCGGCCCGCCTGCAGACTTTTCCGGATGGCTATGAATTGCACGGCGCATGGGGCGAGGCAATGCGCCAGTTAGGCAACGCAGTGCCGGTCCGACTGGCGCAGGTTGTTGCAACCAGCGTTGCCGAGCATCTTTTGATGGCCGACCTGCGCCGCACCATGCTTACAACCCATCACGCGCAAGGACCCC
>JBBRJU010000329.1:0-3943 GCA_038218895.1 Burkholderiales bacterium | reverse complement strand
CCTGTGGAACCGCGACAAGCGCGGCGGCGTGAAGCTGTATGTCAAGCGCGTGTTCATCATGGACGACGCCGAGGCGCTGATGCCGGTGTACCTGCGCTTCGTCAAGGGCGTGATCGATTCGGCCGACCTGCCGCTGAACGTGAGCCGTGAGCTGCTGCAGGAAAGCCGCGACGTGAAAGCCATCCGCGAAGGCAGCACCAAGCGGGTGCTGGGCATGCTGGAGAGCCTGGCCGACAGCGACGATGCCGACGAGCGCGCCAAGTACCTGAAGTTCTGGGGCGAGTTCGGTGCGGTGCTGAAAGAAGGCATCGGCGAAGACTTTGCCAACCGTGAGCGGCTGGCCAAGCTGTTCCGCTTTGCCAGCACCCATGCCGACGAGGGTGTGTCGTTCGCCGACTATGTGGGCCGCATGAAAGAAGGCCAGGAGGCCATCTACGTCATCACCGCCGACAGCCTGGCCGGTGCCAAGGCCAGCCCGCAGCTGGAGATCTTCACCAAGAAGGGCATCGAGGTGCTGCTGCTGGTCGACCGGGTCGATGAGTGGATGCTGAGCCACCTGTATGAATTCGAGGGCAAGCCGCTGCAGAGCGTGGCCAAGGGTGCGGTGGATCTCGACAAGCTGCTCGACGATGACGAGAAGAAGGCCGCCGAAGCCGTGGCTGAAGGCTTCAAGCCCACGCTCGACAAGCTGAAGGCGGCGCTGGCCGACCGCGCCAAGGACGTGCGGGTGACCACCCGCCTGGTGAACTCACCGGCCTGCCTGGTGACGGACGAGGGCGACATGAGCGGCCACCTGGCGCGCCTGCTCAAGCAGGCCGGCCAGTCGGCGCCCAAGAGCCAGCCGATCCTGGAAGTGAACCCCGAGCATGCGCTGGTCAAGAAGCTGGCCGGCGACGATGCGCACTTCGACGACCTGGCGAACATCCTGTTCGACCAGGCGCTGCTGGCCGAAGGCGGGCAACTGGAAGACCCGGCGGCCTATGTGGCGCGGGTGACCAAGCTGCTGAGCGCATGAACAGCTGCACGGCGGGCGGCTGAACGCCTGAACGCCTGAACGGCCGGGCAGCCGCCGGGCCGCCCGGGCGGCGGCCGCTGCGCCGCAGCCGCTTCAATCGGCCCAGGCGAGATCAATCGGTGGCTGGCCCATCAGCGCGATCTGCTCGCGCAGCTGCACCGTCTGCTGGCTCCAGTAGTTTGGCGTGCCGAACCACGGAAAGGCCGCCGGAAACGCCGGGTCGCCCCAGCGCTCTGCCAGCCAGGCGCTGTGGTGCACCATGCGCAGTGTGCGCAAGGGCTCGATCAAGGCCAGTTCGCGCAGGTCGAACCGGCGAAACTGGCGGTATCCCTGCAACACGGCGGCGAGTTGGGTGCGCATCGCCGCAGCATCGCCCGACAGCAGCATCCACAGGTCTTGCACCGCCGGGCCGGTGACGGCGTCGTCCAGGTCGACGATGTGCGGGCCGCCGCTGTCATCCGCGTTGGCGGGGATCTCGCGCCACAGGATGTTGCCCGGGTGGCAATCGCCGTGCAGGCGCAGCGGCCCATACGGGACGGCGGCCAGGGCCGCGTCCACCATCGTCAGCGCCTGCTGGCAGGTGCTGTGCCAGGCGCCCAACTGGGCCGGGCCGATGCAGTCCAGCGCCAGCAGCCGCGCCAGCGCCTGGTGGCCGAAGGTGTCGGCATCCAGCCGGCGGCGGTGTTCAAACCGGCGCTGGGCACCCACCACATGCAGCCGGGCGATGAAGCGGCCCAGCCAGCGCAGGGTGTCGGCCTGGTCGAGCTCGGGGCCGTGGCCGGCGCGGCGCGGGTACACCGCCAGCCGGAACGGCTGGCCGCCAATGTCGGCATGGGCCAGCGTGGTGCCATCGGCCAGCGGCAGCGGTGCCACCACCGGCACCTCGGCCGCTGCCAGTTCGGCTGCAAAGGCATGCTCTTCGGCGATCTGCGCATCGGTCCAGCGCCCCGGGCGGTAGAACTTGGCCACCACCGCGCCGCCGTCTTCCAGCATCACCTGGAACACGCGGTTTTCATAGCTGTTGAGCTGCAGCAGCCGCCCGTCGCCGCGCTGGCCCGCAGCGTCCAGCGCGTCCAGCACCGCCTGGGGAGTCAGGTGGTCGAAGGGATGGCCGCTGGTGGCTGCCGGCACACCGCCGGGCTCAGTGCTGGAAGGGCTGCTGCCGGAGCGGTGCGGGGTCATCCGCCACCATACCAGCCGGTACCATGTCGGCTTGGGCCACGCTGTGCACAGCGTGCACAGCGCGTACAGCGCGTACAGCGCGCGCTTCACGCAGCGCAGCGTGACCGGAATCCAGCGCGCGGGGGGCGCCCGGCGGCAAGAAGGAATCGTGGAAGCCCAACGCGTCTTGCCACAAGGTGCTGCGCACGCGCTGGCGCGGTCTGCCGGCGCTGGCGGGCGCCGTGCCGGGCATCGACGCCGCACTGCCATGCGCCGGCTGCGGCCCGCGCGAGGCGTTGCTGCCCATCGGCACCAGCAGCTGCAGCTCGGGGATGGACGGCAGCTGGTCGGCCGGGCAGCGCAGGTAGCGCACCTGGCAGGCTGCCAGCACCGCCTGCTTGATGTGGGTGGACCGGGTCGGCGGGCCACCGCGGTCATGGCTGAGGTCGATGGCTGCCAGCACCCGCCCGTTGGCGCTGCACACCGCGAAACTGACATGGTTGGCGCCCAGCAGGTCGAACCAGTAGCGCACTGCCTTGGGGTCGGCCGGCTGGCAGAAGCGCACCAGCGGCAGCTTGGCCAGCACGGTGTGGTGCGGCAGGGCGTCGCGTAGCTGGCGGTGCAGCCGGCGCTCGTCGGCGGTGAACACCGGCCGCAGCAGCAATTCCCAGTCCACCGGCAGCGGCGGTGGGCCGGCCGGGCGGTGCCGGGCTTGCAACAGCCGAAGCACGGCCAGCGTGGCGAGAACCGCCGACGCCGCAGTGGCGATGAACCAGGGGAGGTGCTGCTGCATGGGACCTGTGGAACAGGGGGCCGCTGGCGCGCATGCCGGCCGGGAAAGACAAAAGTCGCAAAAAACGCAAAAGACTGCAATTGATCTTACGATGCTGTGGCACCGATCCGGCACCCTCGGTCCCGGTGGTTGCCGGCGGCGCACGGCCCGCAAGCCGGGGGGCCGGCGTGCCGCGTGCCGAACTGGACACCGGCCGGGCCCGCCCCTCAGCGCGGCCAGAGCGCCCAGACCTGCAGGGGCTGCTTCATGCGGCCGGCCTGTTGCTCGGCCACCATGCCGACACCCCAGAAGTAATCGACGCGCACCGCACCGGTGATGGCGCTGCCGGTGTCCTGCGCCATCACCAGGCGGCGCAGCGGCGTGGACGTCAGCGGCTCGGTGGTGCTGATCCACAGTGGCGTGCCGTAGGGCACGGCCTGCGGGTCGACTGCCACCGACCGGCCGGCGGTCAGCGGCACGCCCTGGGCGCCGCGCGGGCCCAGGCCCTCGTCGGGCAGTGGTTCCTCCTTGAAGAACACCACCCGCGGGTTGGCCCACAGCATCTGCTGCAGCCGCGCCGGGCCGGCCTGCTGCCCCCACTGGCGGATGGCCGGCCAGCTGGCGCCGTCGGCGCGCAGCTCGCCCTGGTCGATCAGCCAGCGGCCCACCGAGCGGTAGGGCTGGTCGTTGTGGCCGGCAAAGGCCAGGCGCACTGTCTGCACGCTGCCGTCGGGCTCGGTGAAGCGCAGCCGGCCCGATCCCTGGATCTGCAGCACCAGAACATCCAGCGGGCTGGCCACCCAGGCAATCACCTGGCCGCGCAACGCAGCCTGGGCGGCGGGCAGGGTGTCGATCTGCTGGCGGGTGTACCAGGGCCTGCGCTGCGCCAGGTCTGCCGGCGGGCGGTGCAGCGGCACCGCAAAGCCGGGCTGCGGTGTGCGCGTGGCGGCCACCAGCGGCTCGAAGTAGCCGGTGGCCAGGCCGTCCACACTGCC
>JBBRJU010000328.1:0-3960 GCA_038218895.1 Burkholderiales bacterium | reverse complement strand
GTCGAGGCGCCGCTTCGGCTCGGGCATGCCGACTTCGCCGAGCAGCGCTTCGGCGCGTGCCAGTGCCGCGCGCCGGCCGAGGCCGAGGTGCTTGACGAGCGGCTCGACGATCTGCTGGCCGACCGTGAACACCGGGTTCAGGCTGCTCATCGGGTCTTGAAACACGCAGGCGATCTCGCGCCCACGCAGTGCCTGCAGTGCGGACCGGCTGGCGGTCAGCAAATCCTGCCCCCGCCACAGGATGCGGCCCGCGCGCTGGGCGTTGTCGGGCAGCAGGTTCAGGATCGACATCGCGGTGACGCTCTTGCCCGAGCCCGATTCACCCACCAGCGCCAGCGTGGTGTTCTCGGGGATGTCGAAGCTGACGCCCTGGACAGCGGCCACCGTGGTCTTGGCGCCGCGCTAGCCGAGGCGGAAGGCGACCTGCAGGTTCTGGATCGACAGCAACATGGCCTGGCCGCCGGGCTGCCCCAATGCAGGGGAATGGCCCGCCTGCTCGGGCGGCAGTGAACCGGTGTGCGCGTGGGGGTGCATCTATTCGGCTCCGCGCAGCTTGGGGTCCAGGGCATCACGCCAGCCATCGGCCATCAGCGAGAAGGCGGTGACGAACACCGCCATGAAGGCGGTGGCGGTGGCCAGCTGCCACCAGTGGCCCAGGATCAGTTCACCCTGCGCCTCGGCCAGCATCGTGCCCCAGCTCACCTGGTCGATCGGCACGCCCAGGCCCAGGTAGCTCAAGATCACCTCGCTCTTGATGAAGCCCACCACCAGCAGGCTCATGCGCACCAGGATCACATGGCTGACGTTGGGCAGGATGTGGCGGAACATGCGGCTGGTGGTGGACGCACCGATGGCCTCGGCCGCGCGCACGTATTCACGCCCGCTGTGCTTGATGAATTCGGCGCGCACCTGGCGGTACAGCCCCGTCCATCCGGTCAGCGCCAGGATCAGCACCACCGTGTCCACGCCCCGGCCCAGCACCGCCGCAAACGCGAAGATCAGCAGGATGTCGGGCACGGCGGTGAACACGTTGTACAGCCACTCCAGAAAATCACCGACCTTGCCGCCGAAGAAGCCGGCCAGTGCGCCCAGCACCGTGCCGATCACCGTGGCCAGCAGCGCGGCCAGCACACCGACAAACACCGAGATCTCGGTGCCCTTGATGGCCTTGGCCAGCACGTCGCGGCCCAGCCGGTCGGCGCCCAGCGGCAGGGTGTCCACCTTGGTGGTCTCGGCCGTCTGCAGCTTGGCGGCGCGTTCGGCCCATTCGGCATAGCGCGGCGCCAGCGGGTCGATGTCGCTCAGGTCGACCGGCGGCTGCGGTGTGCTCTCGGGCCCGGCCAGAGTGCCAGCGTTTTCACCGGCGCGCGGGCCCAGCAAGGTGGGCGGGGCGTTGGGCACCGCCAGCTCGCGCTGCCACTGGCTGGCCACCAGGCCGGTGGCCGCAGCCACGATCAACAGCAGGAAGGCCAGCACCACCACCAGCGACACCATGCCCACCCGGTCGCCCCGGAAGCGCCGCCAGGCGGTGCGCCAAACGCCTTCCGAACGTTGCAAGGCCGTGATCGAAGTGTCTTGATCCAGCGGCAGCTGCGGATCCGGCCCGGCCGGGCCGCCGGCTGCGCCCCCCCGGGGGGGAGCGCCGAAGGCGCTACGGGGTTGGGACATCATCGCAGGACCACCCGCGGGTCGACCACCTTGTAGAGCAGGTCAGTGCCCAGGTTGATCAGCATCGTCAGCATCGCCAGGTAGACGGTGGCGGCCTGGATCACCGGGTAGTCACTGCGGTTCACCGCCAGCAGCACCTCGCGCCCCAGGCCGGGGATGGAGAAGAACACCTCGATCAGGAACGAGCCGACGAAGATGCCCGGCAGCGCCAGGCCCACGTTGGTCAGGATCGGGATCATCGCGTTGCGCAGCACATGCTTGAACAGCACCACCGGCTCGGTCAGGCCCTTGGCGCGGGCGGTGCGCACATAGTCGTGGCCCAGTTCGTCGAGAAAAAAGCTGCGGTACAGCCGCGTCTGCGGCGACACCCCCACCAGCACCGCCAGCAGCACCGGCAAGGGCGCGTACTGCAGCAGGTTGGTGCCCAGGCTGCTGCTCCAGCCCTGCACCGGGAACCAGCCCAGCTGGAAGCCGAACACATACTGGCCCACGATCACATAGACCAGAAAGCTGATCGACAGCGCCACCGTGGTGGCCACCATCAGCGCCCGGTCGGTCAGCGATCCGCGCACATAGGCCACGCCCAGTGCAATCGGCACGGCCAGCAGAGTGTCGAGGATCAGGATCGGCAGCATCACGGTCAGCGTGGCGGGCAGGCGGGTGGCGAACAGCGTGCTCACCGCCTCGTTGGTGGCCCAGCTGCGGCCCCAGTCGAAGGTGACGATCTGCTTGAGAAAGATGCCGAACTGCACATAGGCCGGCTGGTCCAGCCCCAGCTGCTGGCGGATGGCGGCGATCTGGTCTTGCGTGGCGTTCTGGCCGGCCAGGATCACCGAGGGGTCGCTGCCGAAAAAGTGGAACAGCAAAAACACCAGCAGCACCACGCCGAACAGCGTGGGCACCATCTGCCAGAGGCGTTTGATCACATAGGCCAGCATGGGCGGCGCGGCTCCTGGCGGGACGGGAAGGGGCGGGAAGAGGCGGGAAGAGGCGGGAAGCGACGGGCGAGTCTAAGGGGGGCGGGCAGCAGAAATCCAGGCCCGCCAAGCGCCGACGCGGGCTGCAGCTTGGCGCGCCGCCGACAAAGGCGCTCTGCGCCGGCAGGCTGCGGGCGACGGGTTTGCCACCGCACGACTCGGGGCCATTTGTGTCATATTGGATTGACGCACTAGACCGTCAACTCGAATTGATTGCTCAACGTCGCAAGGAAACTGGATGAACTGGTACATCGTGTTTTTCATGCTGATTGGTGGCTTGTTCGGCTTGGCCACCTACACGAACCGCCACCTCTTCAGCGAAGCCTGGGTCAAGCGCACCGACGGCAGCGATCCGGACTTCACGGACGGTCTGCTGTGGTGGACGATGCAGAGTTGCTTCTTCTGGCCGATCGCGCTCGTCGCCGGGATCTACACCCACCGCGCGCCCGCCCGCCGCCGCTGAGCACTGCGCGCCAGCGGGGTGGCTTCAGCCCGCTGCGGCTGGCTTGGTGGCCTTGCCGCAGGTCGCGCTGCGGGCCGGACTCTACACTCGGCAGCCATGCCCCGCCTGCCCGTGCGTCCCGAACCCACCCCGCCGCGCAGCCGCCGTCGGCGGGCCCTGCTGCTGGGTGGCCTGGCCGCGCCCTGGGCTGGCCCTGGGGCTGCCGCCGGACCAGGCACAAGCGCCAAGGTGCTGCGGGTGATGTTCAATTCCGCCGAGACCAGCTTCGACCCCGCGCGCATCAGTGACCTGTATTCGCGCACCGTCACGTCGCACATCTTTGAATCACTCTACGGCTATGACCACCTGGCCCGGCCCGCCAAGGTGGTGCCGCGCCTGGCCGACGGCATGCCCGCGCACAACGCCGATTTCACAGAATGGACGGTGCGGCTGCAGACCGGCATCGTGTTCGCCGACGACCCGGTGTTCGCCGGCAAGCCGCGGCCCCTGGTGGCGGCCGATGTGGTGTATGGCTTCCTGCGCGCGGCCGACCCCGCCAACAAGAGCCCGTTCGCCAGCGAGGTGCTCGGCATCGGCTTTCGTGGCCTGGCGGCGCGGCGCAAGGCCGCCCAGGCGCCTGGCGGCCGCTTCGACTACGACACCCCGCTGGAAGGCCTGCAGGTGGTGGACGCGCACAGCCTGCGCTTTGTGCTGGATGCACCGCGCCCGCGCTTCATCACCAAGCTCACCTTCCACAGCATCTTGCCGGCGCAGGCGCGCGAGGTCGTCGAGCACTACGGCGAGACCATCGGCGAGCACCCGGTGGGCACCGGCCCGTTCCGCCTGAAGCAATGGGTGCGCAGCAGCAAGATC
>JBBRJU010000327.1:0-3970 GCA_038218895.1 Burkholderiales bacterium | reverse complement strand
GGGCACCGACAGGCAGCCTTCCCAGTCGGCTTCTTCGTCCGGCGCCAGTGGGTCGATGCGCGGATTGCACAGCACGGTGTAGGGCACGGGCTCGGCATCGGGGTAGCGCTGGTTGCGCTCGAAGCCGAAGATCACCAGTTGCAGGTCGACACCGATCTGCGGCGCCGCCAGCCCGGCGCCATTGGCCGCCAACATCGTGTCCTTCATGTCGGCCACCAGGGCCGCCAGCTCGGGGCCGCCGAAGTTCAGCACTGGCGGCGCCACGCGCAGCAGGCGGGCATCGCCCATCTTCAAGATCTCTCGCACAGCCATGGTTGTCTCTCCGCCTGTCGTCACGCCGTCACTTGAACTGCACCGCGACCATGGGCGTGCCGGGTAGGCCCTGGTAGATCACCTGCACCGCCATGCCGGGCTTGGGCGGCATCAGCTTGGAGAACGAGCCCAGGCTGATCAGGTCACCCGGCTTCATCGCCAGGCCCTGCTTCGCCAGGTCTTTCGCCAGCCAGACCACCGCATTCAGCGGGTGCTCCAGCACGTCGCTGCCCTTGCCGCGATCGACCTCGCTGCCGTCGGCCATCAGCAGCACATCCATGTCGCGCAGGCGGTCACTGAAGGCTGGCGTGGCCTCCACCGGCACGGGCGTGCCCACCACGCCCAGGCGCGCGCCCACGTTGATCGCGGCAATCGCAGCGCCGTTGAGCTTGGGCGGCGCCTGCACCACCAGATCAGGCAGCTCGATGAACGGGATCACCTGGTCGATGGCCGCCAGCACCTGCATCGGCGTGCTGGCCTGGTTGATGGCAGCGCTGCTGACCCGTACCAGCAGGTCGGCCTCGAACAGCGCCCGGGCGCCGAAGGCAGCGTCAACCGTGCTGTCGGCCGGCAGCAGCATCGGTGCGTACAGCGTGCCCCACACCGGCGCATCGGCGTTGAAGCGCTTCTGCACCGCCGGGTTGGTGAGGCCGGCCTTGTAACCCACCGGTGCGCCCAGCTGCTTGCCCATCAGCGCCTGCAGCTTGGCACGGCTGCATTCGCCGTCGGCGGTGCTCAGGCCCTCGGGGTTGGCGGCCGGCGTCCGGGCCTGGTAGGCGGCGTAGAGCGCCGCCACCTGGTCGTCGGCCATGCAGGCAGCGTGGGCGGTGGCCAGCGGCAGGGTGGCGGCCATGGCAGCAGCAGCCAGCCGGGCAAGAAGGAAGCGGGGGGTCATGCGGGTCTCCTGGTTCGCAGATCGGTGGCGTGATGATAGGCATGGTGCACCGCACCGCCTGCCGCCTTGCAACAGATCGGGCTGGCCAATCAGCTGCGTGCAGCAGCGCAGCGCGATGACGCCGGGGCAAGACCGCCGCGCCATCAGCGCCGGATGCACGGTGCACAGTGCGGGGCACGGGGCGCAGGGCTGGGTTGGTTAGGTGGACCCCGCCACCGGGTCGAGCACGATCGTCACCTGCAACGGCCGCAGCGCATCGGGCTGCGCATCACTGTCGAGCGCGCCCGCCGGCTCGCGCTGGATCTCGTAGAGGATCGGCCTGTAGCTGCGCCGGCGCTGGCCGGTGTAAGCATCCACCAGCGGCATCGGCGTGGTTTTCGACGGTGAGAACAGCTGCTCCTGCAGCGCGGCGGCAAAGCGGTTGTCCAGATCCGCCAGCCAGGTGGACTCGGTGCTGCCGGTGGCGTCGACCAGATCGCCCCAGGTGCGGGCGCGCAGGCCGCGGGTGAGGTTGAACAACGACAAGGTGAAGGTCGAGGTCGCGCCTTCGCCCTCGACCACGCGGGCCTCGCGCGGGATGCCGGCGTGCAGGCTGTGGATGGCGCGCAGGTCCAGCACCACCCGGTGGCAGGGGTAGTGGGTGAGGTTGTTGGCCGGGCGCGCGGCCGGGCTGGCCGCCTTCGGAAACTGCGCCACGATGGTGTCGGCCACCGCGACCAGGCGCTCGCGCGGCAGCCCAGGCTCCAGCGCGCCCTGGCGCCACTTCAGCGCCACCCGCCAGGTCTCGCAGCACAACTGCGACAAGAAGCGCTGCACCGCCACCGCGTCCACCGGCACGCCCTGCAAGGTGCTGAGCGGGCGGGGTGACGCACCCTGCGGCCGGTACAGGCACACCACTGAATGCTCGTCGCCCAGGCTGGTGAACAGCCCCGCCTCGTAGAGGCACCAGTCCCAGTTTTTCGACGGTTCGGTGAACACCAGGATCAGCAGGTGGCTCACCAGCAGTTGCGACCGGATTTCGGCATTCCAGTCGGAGCCAGCCACCAGGTCAGAGCCCGAGACGAAGCATTTGACCTTGTCGCTCAGGCTGTCGATGGCTTGTGCCAACCGGGCTGCGCAGTCGTGGTCGTCCTGCTTGTGGCTGATGAAGATGCGGAACTTCTCGCCGGAGTCTTGTGCCATGTCGATGCCCGTCCTCTTGCAGCAAACCAGCAAACCAGCAAACCAGCAAACCAGCAAACCAGCAAACCAGCAAACCAACAAGCGGCAAGTCTAGTCCTGGCCCGGGCCCGGTGGGGTGGCCGGTGGCGGGCCCGCGCCGTCCAGCAGCGCGCGCAGCCCCGCCTCGTCCAGCACCGACACACCCAGCGCACGCGCCTTGTCCAGCTTGCTGCCGGCCTCGTCGCCCGCCACCACATGCTGCGTCTTCTTCGACACCGACCCCGCCACCTTGCCGCCGGCCGCCTCGATCAGCGCCTTGGCGTCATCACGGCTCAGCGTCGGCAAGGTGCCGGTCAGCACGAAGGTTTGGCCGGCCAGCGGCTGCGGCGCGGCACTGTCGCCCATGCCATCCCCTTCGGGCCAGGTGATGTCGGCTGCGCGCAGCTGCTCGACCACCTCGCGGTTGTGCGGCTGGTCGAAGAAGGTGCGGATGGCCGCTGCCACGATCGGGCCGACGTCCTTGACCTGCAGCAGCTGGTCGGGCGTGGCGTCCATGATGCGGTCCAGGCTGCCGAAATGGCGCGCCAGGTCCTTGGCCGTGGTCTCGCCCACCTGGCGGATGCCCAGTGCATAGACGAAGCGCGGCAGCGTGGCCTGGCGGCTCTTCTGCAGCCCGGCCAACAGCCTGGCAGCGCTCTTCTCGCCCATGCGGTCCAGCGCGCTGAGCTTGGCCACGCCCAGCGTGTACAGCTCGGGCAGCGTGCGGATCAGGCCGCTGTCGACCAGCTGGTCCACCAGCTTGTCGCCCAGCCCTTCCACGTCCATCGCCCGGCGGCTGGCAAAGTGCAGCATGGCCTGCTTGCGCTGGGCCGGGCAGAACAGCCCGCCCGAGCAGCGGTGGTCCATGCCGCCGTGCTCGCGCTTGACTGCGCTGCCGCACACCGGGCACTGCCGCGGCATGCGGAAATTGGGCACATAAGCGGCGCGCTGGCCCGGGACACGGCCCACCACCTCGGGGATCACATCGCCGGCGCGCCGCACGACCACCGTGTCGCCCACGCGCACGCACTTGCGCCGCAGCTCGAACAGGTTGTGCAGCGTGGCATTGCTGACCGTGGTGCCACCGACGAACACCGGCGCCAGCTTGGCCACCGGCGTCAGCTTGCCGGTGCGGCCCACCTGGATGTCGATGGCATTGAGCTGCGTCAGCTGCTCTTGCGCCGGGTACTTGTGCGCCACCGCCCAACGCGGCTCACGCGTGACGAAGCCCAGCCGCTGCTGCAGCGCGCGGTCGTTCACCTTGTAGACCACGCCGTCGATGTCGAAGGGCAGCGGGTCGCGCCTGGCGCCCATGGCCTGGTGGAAGGCCACCAGGCCGTCGGCGCCGGCGGCCTCGGTGCGGTCGGCACACACCGGCAGGCCGAAGCCGGCGATGGCGTCGAGCACGGCACTGTGGGTGAGCGGCTCGGCCCAGCCCTGCACGGCGCCCAGGCCGTAGGCAAAGAAGCTCAGCGGCCGCTGGGCGGCAACCGCCGGGTCGAGCTGGCGCACCGCGCCGGCCGCAGCGTTGCGCGGGTTGACGAAGCTCTTGTCGCCTTTCTC
>JBBRJU010000326.1:0-3981 GCA_038218895.1 Burkholderiales bacterium | reverse complement strand
GATTTCTACCAGGGCTGCGAGCTGATCGACCTGTCGATGGTCGACCCCGACAACCGCCGCCCGGTCGACTTCGCGTGCCGCCGCAGGCTGCTGGACGAGATGCGCGCACTGGCCGAACTGCCCGCACAACGCGAACGACCGGATCAACCCGATCAACCCGAACGTTCCGCACAACCCACACAACCCCAACTTGGCCCGGCCCTGCAGGCCCTGCTTGCCCAGGCCAGCGACGGCCGTGCCAAGTTCTGGGCCACCTGGCGGGCGCTGCAGTGGCGGGCCGCGAATGAGGCGATGTTGCAGGCCGCCGACTACCTGCCACTCGCGGTGACCGGTGAGCGGGCGCGCCACGTGATCGCCTTCGCCCGCCGCGACGGCCCGCGTGTGCTGGTCGTCATCGCCACCCGGCTGTTTGCATCGCTGGGCCTGCAGGTCGGTACCTTGCCGATCGCTGCGGTCTGGGGTGACACCCGGGTGCTGTGGCCGCCTGGCGCGGCTGTGCCGAGCGGCGGGTTCGTCGACGCGATCGGCGGTGGTCGCCATGCGCTGGACGAACACGGCGCCTGGCCGCTGGCACAGGTGCTCGGCGATTTCCCGGTCGCGGCGCTGGCGGCCGTCGTGGGCAGCAGTGCGGAAATCAACCCCGGCACCCGCACCAGCAGCGGCACCCGCACCAGCACCCGCCCCAGCCGCCGGCCCAGCGCTGCCGCATGAAGGCCCTCGCGGCCGACGACCGGGCCTGCATCGACGCCTGTGCGTCGGCATCCCTGCAGTTGCTGCAAGACAACCTGACACCGCACGGCATCCTGGCCGCCCGCCGCACACCCGCCGCCGTGGCGCGGCGCTACACCCGCATCTTCGGCCGCGACGCCGCCATCTGCGTGCTGGCGATGTGTGGCAGCGGCAATGCCGCGCTGGAGCGTGGTGCGGTGGCCAGCCTCGACGCGCTGGCCGCGCTGCAGGCGGCCAACGGCCAGATCCCGAAGTATGTCGATCCGGCCGGCGGCGACGCCGACTTCTGGTACCTGGGGTGCATCGACGCCACGCTGTGGTGGCTGATCGCCTGCGACCATGTGCGCCACCATGGCGATGTCGGCCCGGCGCGCTGGCAGGCCGAGGCGGCGCTGGCGCTGCAATGGCTGCTGGCCCAAGAGCACCAGGCCTTCCGGCTGGTGCAGCAGAATGAGGCCAGTGACTGGGCCGACATCATGCCGCGCTCGGGTTATGTGCTCTACAGCAACGCGCTGTGGCTGGAGGTCAAGCGCCGCTTCGGCCTGGCGCATGCCGACGTCACGCTGCACCACTTCAACCACCTGTTCCACCCGGCGCAGCGTGACCTGCCGGCCTACCACCGCGCACGCCTGCTGCAGCATTACGCCCGCCGCGGCCGCAGCGAGTCGGGGCTGTACCTCAGCTTCGTCAACCTGGCCGCCGCCGGCCATGAAGGTGACGTCTTCGGCAACCTGCTCGCCATCCTCTGCGGCGGGGCCAGCGAGTCGATGGGACACCGCATCGTCAAGACCTTGCGCAGCGCCAAGGCGGCCGAGCCTTACCCCGTGCGCGTGACGCTGCACCCTTTGTCGCGACAGCACGAATCATGGCGGCCCTACATGGCCCGGCACAGCCAGAACCATCCGCACCAGTACCACAACGGCGGCATCTGGCCGTTCGTCGGCGGCTTCTGGGTGCTGGCGCTGGCGCACCTCGGGCGCAGTGACCTGGCCTGGCATGAACTGGCGGCGCTGGCGCGTGTCAACGCGCTTGGCGACTGGCGCTTCACCGAATGGTTCCACGGCGAGACGCTGCAGCCCATGGGCATGGATGGCCAGAGCTGGAACGCCGCCACCTTCTTGCTCGCGCTGCGCACGCTGCAAGGGGGTGGTGCGACGTGGTGACGCTGGGTGGTGTTGGCTGTTGTTGATGTCTGGTGCTGATGTCCGGTACCGATGACCGGTGTTGATGTCCGGTGCTGATGTCCGGTACTGATGTCTGCTGCCGATGTGGTGGTCGGATCGATCGGCACCAGGCCAGTGCGCATGGCACCAGGATGCGCCGATCAACCAAGCCCCGGCGCACGCTGCAGCATGCCCACCCGCACGCCCAGCAGCCGGATGCGCCGCGCCAGATCCACCCGCTTCAGGCACAGGCCGGCGGCCAGGCGGATGGTGGCGGCCTCGGCGGTGGGTTGGTCCAGCGTCATGTCGCGTGTCACCGTCTTGAAGTCCTCGAAGCGCAGCTTGATGCCGATGGTGCGGCCGATGTAGCCCTTGCGCTGCAGGTCGGCCGCCACCTGCTCGGCCAGCCGGGTGAAGATGGCGCCCAGCTCGGCCTTGTCGCGCCGGGCATGCAGGTCGCGGTCGAAGGTGGTCTCGCGGCTCATGCTCACCGGCTCGCTGTGGGTTACCACTGGGCGTTCGTCCACGCCGTGGCTGGCGTCGTGCAGCCAGTTGCCGTAGTGGGCGCCGAACTGTTGCACCAGCCAGGCGCGGTCATGCGCGGCGATCTGGCCGATGGTGTCGATGCCCAGTGCCGCGAGCCTGGCCCCGGCCTTGGGGCCGATGCCGTTGATGCGGCGTGCCGGCAGCGGCCAGATGCGGTGCGGGATGTCGGCGTGGGTCAGCAGCGTCAGGCCGTCGGGCTTGTCCAGGTCGCTGGCGATCTTGCTCAGCAGCTTGTTCGGCGTCACGCCGATCGAGCAATGCAGGCCGGTGGCGCGGCGCACGTTGATCTTCAGGTCCAGCGCAATCGCGCGCACGCCGCCGTGCGGGTCATGCGCCACCGTTTCCTGGGCGCCGGGCAGCGCGCTCAGGTCGATGTAGATCTCGTCGATGCCACGGTCCTCGATCAGCGGCGCCAGCTCGGCCACTGCGGCCTTGAAGCGGCGCGAGTAGGCGCGGTATTGCTCAAAATCGGTGGGCAGCAGCACCGCCTGCGGCGCCCGCAGCGCGGCCTTCATCAGCCCCATGCCGCTGTGCACGCCGAGATCTCGCGCCGCGTAGGTGGCGGTGGTGATCACGCCGCGGCCGGCGTAACCGGCCAGTGTGGTGAAGCGCCGCGTGCCGTCGGCCTGCAGGTCGGGCTGGTGGCGCCGGCCGCCGCCGATCACCACCGGCTGGCCTTGCAGCTCGGGGTAGCGCAGCAGCTCCACCGAGGCATAGAAGGCATCCATGTCGAGGTGGGCAATCCAGCGGCGCGCGGGCATCAGCGCATTGTGCGGTGCTGCGGCAACGCGTCTGCCTGCCATCGGCCCAGGCCCAGGGCCTCAGTCGGTGGCTTGAACCTGCCGCCTGGCCTCCACATAGCCGCTGCGCACGGCGGCGGTGGCGTCGGGGCAGCTGCTGCTGCTGTTGCAGGCCACCGCGTCGATGGTGAACATGCGCACCGGCTGGTCGGCGCCGCTGCTGTCCTTGCCTTCGTTGTAGACGCTGGAGCTGCAGGCCAGCGTCACCCGCATGCCGCCGTCGGCCGACAAATCCAGCGTCTGGCTGGCGTTGCTGCAGCTGGCCCAGCTGCCTTTCAGCGCCTGGTACAGGCCCCATTCGATGCCGGCGCGGGCGGCGGCGTTGGCGCGCAGCGCCTGCACGTCCTGCTGCACCATCGTCTGGCCCTGCACGCCGAAGCGCACCACCGCCGCGGCCACCGCCGCCAGCAGCACCAGCACCACGATCACCGACACCGCGCCCAGGCCGCGCAGCGGCGGCTGGCGCCTGTGGCCACATTTCAGCGTGTTGCGCATCGCGGGTTGCTCACGGCACATTGCTGACATGGGCTCCCAGCACCAGGCTGGCGGTCTCGTTGTTGCGGGTCAGTTCGATCTGCAGCGAGACGAAGCCGTTCTGCTGAGTGGCGCCCTGGTTGGCGTCGTACACAAAGCGGCAGCTGCGCACGCCGGTGGCCAGCACATCGGCGCCGGCCACCGCCGGGCAGCTGGCCGGGGCACTGGCGTTGAAACCATAGTTCTTCAGCCGGTAGAGCACGCCTGGC
>JBBRJU010000325.1:0-3996 GCA_038218895.1 Burkholderiales bacterium | reverse complement strand
CGAGTCTGGCCGCGGGCACCACCCCATCCCCCCAGCCGCTCCCGGTCATCCATGCCGCCACTGCCTCCGGTCACCCAGGCGCTGATGCTGATCTGCACAGCGGTGTTCTTCGCGCAGAGCCTGCTGCGGGTCTTGCCGCTGGAACAGTACTTTGCGCTGTGGCCCTTGGGCAGCGGCCGCTTCTGGCCCTGGCAGTTGCTGAGCTACAGCGTCCTGCATGGCAGCTTCATGCACCTGCTGTTCAACATGCTGGGCCTGTGGATGTTCGGCAGCGAGCTGGAGCGCTTGTGGGGCGCCAGGCGCTACCTGCAGATGCTGGCCGCCAGTGTCATCGCCGCCGCGCTGGTGCAACTGATTTTCACCATGCTGACCGGCTCGGGCGCGCCCACCGTGGGCGCCTCGGGCGCGCTGTATGGCCTGCTGCTGTCCTTCGGCATGCTGTTCCCCAACCGGGTGATCGTGCCGCTGATCCCGCCCATCCCGATGAAGGCGCGCACCTTCGTGATGGTGTTCGGCGGCATCGAGTTGCTGTCGGGCCTGTGGGGCCCCAGCGGCGTGGCCCATTTCGCCCACCTCGGCGGCATGCTCGGTGCGTGGCTGATGATCAGCTGGTGGCGGGGCAGGCTGCCGTTCGGTGGTCCGCGGCGGCGCCGCTGAGATTGCTGCGCCGGTCTTGACCGGCAGCTGCCGCACGATCCCCACGCCCGGGCAGGGGTCACCGGAACGGGTCATGCTCGTTGCATGAATGACCATGTCAGGTGTGTCGCGATGAAACCCCGTCTGCCCTGTCCGCTGCGGGCGCTGCGGGCGCCTGCAGTCGTCTGGACCCTGTTGTCGACCCTGCTGGCCACGTGCATGCTGCTCCAGCCCGCGTTGGGCGAGGCCGCGACCCCCACGCTCGGCGACCAGGCCCGCGCCTTGCAGCGGGCGCAGCAGGCGGTGCTGGGCGTGCAGGCCATCGCCATCGACGACGCGCGTTCAGCCCGCACGCTGGGCCGCGCGCGTCAGGGCTCGGGTGTGCTGATCAGCCAAGACGGTCTGGTGCTGACCATTGGTTACCTGGTGCTGGAAGCCGACCAGGTGGAACTGCTGCGCGACGACGGCCGCCCGGTGCCGGCGCGTGTGCTGGGCTTCGATGTCGCCACCGGCTTCGGCCTGCTGCAGGCGCTGGCGCCGCTGGGGCTGGAACCTGCACCGCTCGGCCGCGCCGACCGCCTGGCCGCACAGGAGGCACTGATGGTGGCCAGCGGTGGTGACGAAGGCGCCGTCAGCGTGGCGCAGTTGGTGTCGCGCCGGCCGTTTTCAGGCTATTGGGAATACCACCTTGACAGCGCACTGTTCACCGCACCGGCGCGGCGCGACCACAGCGGTGCCGGGCTGTTCAACGCCGCCGGCGAGCTGGTGGGCATCGGGTCGCTGGTGGTGGCCGACGCCGCCGGCACGGCCGACGGCAACAAGGCCGGCACGCGCCAGGTCGGCAACATGTTCGTGCCGGTCGATCTGCTGGCACCGATCCTGGCCGACCTTCGCCAGCAGGGCTTCGGCGCGGCCAGCCGGCGCGCCTGGCTGGGCGTGAACTGCGCTGAAGTGGAAGGCCGCATCCGCGTCGTGCGGGTCAATGACGACAGCCCGGCCGATGTGGCAGGGCTGCAGGTGGGCGACCGCATCCTGCGCATTGACGGTGCCGAGGTGCGGACGCTGGCTGCACTGTGGCAGGCCTTGTGGGCTGGCGGCGCGCCCGAGCGCGAGATCAGCCTGCTGATCGAACGCGCCGACCAGCCGCAGACGCTGAAGGTCTATAGCGTGGACCGGATGAAGACGCTCAAGCGCGCGCAGGGCATCTGACGGCCTGGATCGTGGTCCGGAATTCTGGGTGCTGGGTCCGGTTCCTGGCCCCGGCTTCTGGCGTCCGGTTTCCGATGTCCGGCGTCCGATGTTCAGGCCAGCAGGCCTTCAGCCACCGTCGGGTAGCGCAGACGCAGCTTCAGCTCCTGCTTCAGCCGGTGGTTCAACAGCCGGCGTGATTCGCCCATGAAGCTCATCTGCATCGGCGACAGCACGCCCGCAGCTTCGGCGCGCGACAGCCGAGGCGGCCGCGGCAGGCCGCACAGGCCGGCGGCCAGGTCGAAGTAGTCGCCCATGCGCAGGTCGGTGTCGTCGCAGACATGCACCACCCGCTGCCGGCCGCCACGCCACAGTGCCGCCACGCAGGCACGCGCCAGGTCGTCGGCATGGATGTGGTTGGTGAAGACATCGTCGGCGGCCCGCAGCACCGGCGCACCACGTGCCAGGCGCTCCCGCGGGTGGCCGCCAGGCCGGTCACCGGCGTAGATGCCGGGGATGCGCAACAGCGTGACCGCCGCGCCTGTCTCGCGCCCGAAGGCGCGCAGCCGGGCTTCGGCATCGACGCGGCGCCGGGCCCGGTCAGTGGCCGGTGCCACGGGCCGGGTCTCGTCGAACTGGGCACCACCGGCATCGCCGTACACACCGGTGGTGCTGGCATACACCAGGCGCCGCACCCGCCCGTCACGGGCCAGGGCCTGCAGCAGATGGGCGGTGCGGGTGTCTTGCCGGCCGTGTGACGGCGGCGGTGCCAGATGCAGCACCCGGTCGGCCAGGGCGCCGATGCGCGCCAGGCTGGCGGGCTCGTCCAGGTTGCCCAGCAGCGGCACCGCACCGGCCTGCCGCAGTTCGGCCAGGCGGGCCGGCGACGATGTCAGCGCCAGCAGGCGCCAGCGCCCGCGCAGCAAGCGCAGCACCCGCAGACCGACATCGCCGCAGCCCACCAGCAGCAGACCGGGACGGCGGGACATGGCAGAGCTGGGCATGGCAGGCAGGGGGTGGCGGGCACAATAGCGCGTCAGTTTACGTGCCGACCAGCCGCTTGGACCTCAAACCACCGACCCACACCGACCCATACCGACCCCACCAACCCAACCGACCCACACCGCGACCGACCGGCCGCCCGGGCCGGCGTCCATTCCGGCATGACCCTGCACATCACCCTTCAGCCCTCGGGCCTTGCCTTTGCCGTGCAGCGCGATGAAACCCTGCTCGCCGCCGCCATCCGCCAAGGCGTGGGCCTGCCCTACGGTTGCAAAGACGGCGCCTGCGGCTCTTGCAAGAGCCGCCTGCTCGACGGCCGCGTCATCCACGGCGCGCACCAGAGCAAGGCGCTGAGCGCGGCCGAAGAAGAGGCCGGGCTGGTGCTCACCTGCTGTGCCACGCCGCTGACGGATTGCACGCTGGAGGCGCGCAGCGTGCCAGGCGCCGGTGAATTCCCGGTGCTGAAGATGCCCACGCGGGTGATGGAAATCAGCCGGCCCGCATCCGACGTGGCGCTGCTGCGGCTGCAGCTGCCGGCCAACCAGCGCTTCCAGTACCACGCCGGGCAGTACATCGAATTCATCTTGCGCGACGGCGTGCGGCGCAGCTATTCGATGGCCAATGCGCCCACCCGGGTGGGCCAGCCGCCGGCCATCGAGCTGCACATCCGCCATCTGCCCGGCGGGCTGTTCACCGACGTGGTGTTCTCCAGCCTGAAGGAGAAAGACATCTTGCGGGTGGAAGGCCCGTTCGGCAGCTTCTTCCTGCGGGAGTCGGCCAAGCCGATCATCCTGCTGGCTTCGGGCACCGGCCTGGCGCCGGTGAAGGCGCTGGTCGAGCAGCTGCGCGACACCGCGGATGCCCGACCGGCCTGGCTGTACTGGGGCTGCCGCAGCCGGCGCGACCTGTACCTGCATGACTGGGCGCTGGAGGCCGCCGCCGACTGGCCGCAGCTGCGCTATGTGCCGGTGCTGTCCGAGCCGCTGGCCAGTGACGCCTGGCGTGGCCGTACCGGCCTGGTGCACCAGGTGCTGATGGCCGACTGGCCCGACCTGTCGGGACACCAAGTCTATGCCTGTGGCACGCCGGCCATGGTGGATGCCGCCCAGCGTGACCTGGTTGCACGCTGCGGCCTGCCGGCCGACGACTTCATCGCCGACGCCTTCACGT